>JBDTPK010000549.1:0-2737 GCA_039932735.1 Nitrospirota bacterium | reverse complement strand
AAGTGTAAGCGATTTCTCGAGATTCATCTACGCATCTGATCAAGGATGGAGGGCACGTTCTGCAAAAGATCCTGTCCCCATCTGCTCGATGACGGAATTTATCTTGTTTGCCAGTTAAGTGATACCAAACTAACCAGGTAGGTCAGGGCCGCCGGACGATCAAAAATTTCCCGCCTGCACCACGTCCTCAATGCTGTTGATGTCGAGCCAGTGGCCGGCTGTGTAGAGCACCCGGATGGGATACTGCCGTTTCAGCAGTTCTTGGAGCAGTTGAGGAATGCCTGCTTTGCGATTGGCTTGCTTGGCCAGGAGCTCAGTGATGACGTCAGTGATGAGTGTGGTGGCGCTGGGCGAGACCTTGAGGAATCCCATCCAGACTCCGTGGATGGATTCTTTGGGGAGATTGTCCCCCAATCGCTTGAGATAGATCTTGGCGTTAAAGGCCTTTCGCGAATTGGGGATAGTGCATTCGGTGAAGCCACCGAGGCGGGCATAGCTGGTCTGCTCCTGCCAGTTGCTGTCGACAAACACGACACAATTATCCGTCTCCTGACAAAGAGACTGGGGGATATATTTGTTGAAGAGCACGTCGCCGTAGGAAATGACCGTGTCCTGGGCCGGTCCTTTCCGGGATCGCAGGGATTTCAAGAGGGAATCCAGCTCACCCGTGTCTGCAAAGTCGTCGTTATCGACATAGGTCAGATTGGGCAGATTGACAGCCATTTTTTTGTATCCCCTGACCACCACGATATCCTTGATGCCCACGGCATTGTAGGCGTCGACAATGTGGGAGAGGATGGGTGTGCCCTGGACTTTGACCATTGTTTTCGGCTGGTGTTCGGTGAGTTCCCCTAATTCCCTGCCGCGGGAAGCGGCCAGCACGATGGCAGTGGTGCCCTCGGCGCTTTTGGGCAGATAACGGTCTTCGGCGTCTTGCAGCTCAGCGGCGTTTTGCAGGCGGAAGATTTCGGAGACTGGCGCGACTTTGTCTTCGATGGAAAGCAAGTGTTCCTGCTCCTTGAGAGTTCGCGCGGTCTTCTGCATCGCAGCCACGGCAGTCCGCAGCATGTGATTAGCCCAGATCACGATCGAAAATCCATGTTGCCTGAATACGTCGGTGGGTGTGGCGTAATATTTCGTGGGCACGATGACGACGGGGCAGCGATTGCCCCACTCCTGCTTGAATGCGAGGATCTCATCCGGCACCGACAGGGCGCTGTGAATGAGGATGCCGTCCGCTCCTGCCTGATGATAGGCTGCGGCTCGGCGTAACGCTTCGGACAGCCCCCAGCCACAGATGAAGGCTTCAACCCGGGCGATAATGGAAAAGCTCGGATCGGTTTGCGCGTCTTTACCTGCCTTGATCTTGCCGCAGAACTCCTGCATGTCCGCCATTGGCTGGGCTCCGCCCTTGATGAAGCTGTTCGTCTTGGGGAAGAGCTTATCTTCGATGCAGACCGCGGCGATGTGGCGCTGCTCCAGTTTACGGACCAGTCGCTGCATGTTGTTGAAGTTGCCGTAGCCCGTGTCGCCATCGAGGAGAATGGGAATCGTGGTCGCATCGGACATGAACTCTAGAATTTCCAGAACTTGGGTCCAGCTGGCTTCGTTGTTGTCACGGACGCCGAATTGAGCCGAAATGGAAAGGCCGCTGGCCCAAATGCCGCGAAAGCCGGCTTCCTGGACAATCTTGGCGCTGAGGCCATTGTGGGCTTCACAGATGAACTCCAGCTGTTGCGACAAGAGGAGTTTCCTGAATTGATTCGCTGGTGAAATGCCCGCGGTTGAGTTCATGGATTCCCTTCCTTGTCCCCGCCGAAACACTGTGAGGCGTACTGGTTCGATGGGAAGGATACCGTGTTCGCTCAGAGAAATCATCCTGCTCTTTCAGTGGACGTGAAACGTGAGGAGACGGAGTGCATAGCGGATGATTGATAAAAATGGTCAGAGGTGCGGGGCGGACTCCTAAGAGTTGAGGAGTTTTCCCCTTCACTCTCGTCTCAGAGCATTCATGGACCGTGATGCGCAACGAGCAGGAGCCGGCTGGTTTGTTTATGTGGTCTGTTTGGTTTGTTCGGTTGAACCAGACGAACCAGATCAACGTGTTCTGTTTGTCGCGCGCGGCTATTGTGCTGGGAATTCGGTAGGCCCCCGTTAAATTTTTAGTGGGGAGACAGCCCTGAGATGCGGTTCCCCAGCTTCTGTGGACAACCCTGTGCATAAGAGGCTCGTAGATTGAAAAATGGCTCATACAGAGGGACCTGAGACCTGTTTGCTAATAAATTAGGCATTGTGTCATCTTAAATATACCCACTACATTTTGTGGCTTGACGGATATTTTTTTGGCTTTTCCACAAGGGATGGTTTTCCCATCACCGAGCTCGAGTTTCCTGCTTGACCCTGACATCTAATTATGGGGTGACGCGTAGAAGATCATACTTATGCACAGCGGCATGGGATAAATACGGGGGGAATCGCTAAAACTCACAATAACGCCATGGCTTTGAGCCTCTTGGCAGCAGGTCAAGATGTCGATGGCTCAGGAGGTCTGGAACAGACGACGCTGGCTATTTGGTTCATCTTGGGCCGGATCAGCCCGCTCGATCAGATGCGCATGCTTCGTGCTGGTGCGATGGTTCTTGTGTAGTATGGACTTTGGATAGAGGCGTGGGGTTGGATGTGACCGCCTGCAAAGTCTGGTAGAGAAGGAGTTTCAACCAGGAGGGAACTATGTCAA
>JBDTPK010000548.1:0-2746 GCA_039932735.1 Nitrospirota bacterium | reverse complement strand
ACGGTATGGAAGAATGCGGATCTTTCCAAGCAAGTACAGGTAAGGCCGGATGGAAGAATCTCCCTTCCACTGCTCGGAGATATTTCTGCGGTTGCGAAAACTCCAGTCCAATTGACAGAGGAGATCTCAGCTGGGCTTAGAGCGTATATGGAAAGTCCCACAGTATCCATTATGGTTAAAGAGGTTAACAGCTACCAAATATACGTGCTTGGGGAAGTTAATAAACCTGGGAAATACCCCTTGAAGAGTAAAACAACCCTCTTGCAAGGGATCACCGTGGCTGGTGGGTTTACGGCTATGGCCGCAAGAAACAAGATCGTAATCTTCCGTTTCTCTACTAAAGGTGGCGAAGGTTTGACGAAGCTCAAGGCAAGCTATGACGACATTGTAGTCCGTGACGGATCGAGCCAAAATATGGAATTGAAGCCTGGGGATCAGATCGTCGTTCCGTCTGAAACGATGGTGGTATTGCCTACTCGATAACGAGAGCCAAATTTAGCTTCGAATGTTGCAAAAGCAAGATGACCATAGCGGGCTATGGAATAAGGTGAGACGTTTGGGAGAGGCAATACGACGATGAGGGAAAACATCGCTAAGTTGGGTGGCAATGTTCTCGTAGCGGCATTGCTGCTGGCTGTGCAAGTCGGGGCAGGAGGCTGCTTTCAGCAGGATTTACAGTACCGGGGGATGGCTGTCCCCCCCACGGAGTTTCTCATCGGCCCAGAGGATGTCCTGGTGGTTACAGTTTGGCGCAATCAAGAATTGTCCAAGGAGGTTATCGTCAGGCCAGATGGGAAGATTTCTCTGCCTCTTCTGGGGGATATTATGGCTGCCGGCCTTACAGCTCAGGCCCTTTCGAAGCAAGTGGCTGATGGACTGGCCGAATTCATGTCGTCACCGACCGTGTCAGTTCAGGTCAAAGAGATCAATAGTTATCATGTCTTTGCGGTAGGCGAAGTGGGAAAGCCTGGGAAGATTGTTCTCAAGTCGTTTACCAGTGTGCTTCAAGGCATATCTCATGCGGGCGGCTTTACGCTCTTCGCATCCCGAAATAATGTCCATGTTCTTCGTAATGTCAGGAACGGGCAAGGAGAAATGAAGCAGGTGATGATTCCCGTACCCTATCAAGACATTGTGCAAGGAAAGAATCTGGACGCCAATATTATCCTGAAAGCCGGTGACGTCATTGTCGTGCCGTGATGCCATCATGAGGAGACACGGCGCCGTTGCGTTACTCACTTTTCTTATCGTCCAGTGGGGAATGAGTACCCTTGTGTCTGCACAAACCACCATCATCCCATCTCTTTCGGTGTCGGAACGATATGACTCGAACATCTTTAGTGCTCCAAAGTCTCTCTTGAGTCCGGGTATCGAGCCAGAGGATTTCATTACCACGGTGACGCCTCAGCTTAACATTGCCCATGCAGGCTCGCTCATCCGTGGCCGCATTTTCGGGTCTGGATTAGTGACCAAATACATCAACAATCCCGAGCGTGACTTTACCGGCTACAACGTTGGTGGTCAGTTAGACCTATTAGATGCGGCCCGCCAAGTATCGCCACGGATTACATCCTTAACCGTGAGGGGTACCTATCGATCCGTGCCTTCTACGAACGGGTTTGGAGCAACTGGAGGCGGATTAGGAACAGGCTTTGGATCGCCTTCAACGGGAGTATTGGAGACAGGGCAAGTGACGAATCGGGCGTCGAGGCAAATCTACACCCTAGGAGTGACAGGCGCGTATCAACTTACAGGAGTCACGACTCTGAACGCAGGGTTCAACTACAGCAAGATTTCGTTCGGCGAACAAGGCGCACAATCGGGAGGCGTCAATAACCAACTGTTCGATACGACTGGCTACCAAGGAATGACGACGATTAGCACACGGATTTCCGCGAGAGATACGGTAGGAGCGACTGCCATCATGTCCCAATTTGTTCAAGAAGATAGCAGCGGCAGTAGCGGGCAAGGTTCTTTTACGACCATTACAGAAACGCTGAATTGGAGCAGGCTGTGGACACAGCAACTGAGCACTTCTCTGAGGGGTGGTGGTATCTTTAAACTTCCAGTGGGGTCAGACATCCCTGGACAATCAGTCAAGTCGCAGTTCGTGCCGACTGTGGGGGCTCTAATGACCTACACATCTCTCTCAGGAGAGTTGAGGGATGTAGGTGCATTTGAAGGTTTGCCGTCATTGGCCGGCAGCCTAAGTCCAGGGGGAATCATGGCACCTGGAGCGTACACTGCGACGATGAGTTATAGATTCAGCTTACTCCCCAGCTACGCATTCGGGGCTGGGCCTCTGAAAGTGCATGTGCTAGGCATTAATGCAATCGGGGGGATCACGACCAAGCTTAGTGGCCGTGTGGGGCTGAACTATTCACACGGTAGCAGTAGTACGCCCACATCGACATTCGATACCGTCGGACTAACCGTCGGGACCCACTATCTTCTAGGGCCCGTATTGGCGAGCTTAACGTACAATTGGTTGTACTATTCGCGTGAGGACGATCAATCACTTTCTACCCAAAGCCAATACGAGTTCTCAAAGAAAATAGTAATGCTGTCTTTCTCCTATGCGTTTACAAGCCCCTCCTTCTTTAGAGAGGGTATTTCTTTTCCATCGGGTGCTGGATCTGGGAGTAGCCCCTCCGGAGATGGATCTGGAATATTGAGGAAGGAGGAGTAGGGGATGTTTACAGGCCTAAATACCCCTGAAGACTATTTCAGGGTAATCAATAACCAT
>JBDTPK010000547.1:0-2746 GCA_039932735.1 Nitrospirota bacterium | reverse complement strand
GGAAAGTATCGCATTGTGGACTTCGTCTTGAGCAACTTTCTGAATTCCGGGATTATGGCCATGTACGTGCTTGTGCAGTATCGGTCGCAATCGCTGATCGAACATCTGCGGCGAGCTTGGAGAGTCGGCGGGCGCATCCAGCAGCATTTCATCACCGTCGTGCCGCCGCAGATGAAGGCTCGAGGTGGGTGGTACGAAGGAACGGCGGACGCGGTCTATCACAATCTCAATCTTATTCGGGACTTTGCGCCAGACTTGGTGGCCGTCTTCGGGGCGGATCATATCTATCGCATGGACATTAATCAGATGATCAGTTTCCACGTTGAGCAGCGGGCCGAGGTCACAGTCGCCGCCTTACCAGTCCCGCTGCATGCCGCTTCGGGATTCGGGATCATCGAAGCGAACCGTGACGGCCGAGTCACCGGCTTCGAGGAAAAGCCTAAATGGCCGAAACCGATGCCTCGTGATCCCGATCATGCATATTCTTCAATGGGCAACTACCTCTTCGACACCGATCTCTTGGCCAAGGTATTGGAAGAAGATGCCGCACAGTCAGGAACGCACGATTTCGGCCGCGACGTGATTCCGTCTTTGATTAAAGGTCATCGGGTCATGGCCTACAATTTCTGTGACAACATCGTGCCGGGGGCTATGCCTTACGAGGAACAAGGTTATTGGCGAGACGTCGGGACGTTGGACGCCTACTGGCAGGCGCATATGGATATGTTAGGCTCCACGCCATTGTTCGATCTTCGAAACCAGGAGTGGCCGATTTTGACGGATACCTTTGACGGTCCGACGGCAAGTTTTGCGCGGGCGACGATCGAGGATTCTCTCGTCGGACAAGGGAGTCTGGTGACCGACGCCAATATCCGTCGGTCGGTGATCGGCCGCAATGTTCACATTGAACATGGCGCGGAGATCGATGAGTGTGTGATTCTTGACGGAGCCAGGATTGGATCCAAGGCGCGTCTGCGCCGGGTGATCGCCGACCGTTATCACGTGATTCCGCAGTCGGCGGAAATCGGGTTTGTGCCTGACACGGATCGGAAACAGTATCAAACGACCAAATCGGGGCTCGTTATTCTTCCGCGAGGCCAGTCCGGCGGCAAGAGCGGCTTCAACGCTCCGGTCTGTTCATAAGGGTGTATATGCAGCAGACATCTCATCCGCGCATTCCTTCCTCGACCTACCGGATTCAACTGAACCGGACCTGTACGTTCCGTGACGTCGCGAAGCTCATACCCTACCTGCACGATCTCGGGATTACGGACCTCTACTGCTCGCCCTATTTCACCGCAGTGCCGGGCAGCATGCATGGCTATGACATCGTCGACCCCACGACGCTCAATGCTGAAATCGGGACTGAAGAAGAGTATCGGGATATGGTCGGAGCGTTGCATCAGCGCGGTATGGGGCAGTTGTTGGATGTTGTCCCCAACCACATGGGCATCACGCAACAACTCAACGGTTGGTGGCAGGACGTCCTTGAGAATGGACCAAGCTCATCCTATGCGTCATTCTTCGACATCGATTGGGATCCGCTCAAGCCGGAGTTGCGTGACAAGGTGCTGCTCCCGATTCTTGGCGACCAGTATGGCGTAGTGTTGGAAAATCAGGAACTGAACCTCGTGTTTGAGCGTGGGCGCTTCTTAATCAGGTACTACGATCACATGCTGCCGGTCGCTCCGAAGGCGATCGCGCTCATTCTGGCTCACCGGCTGCCGATTTTGATCCAGGAGGCAGGTGAAAAGAATCCGCAAGTGATGGAACTGGAGAGTCTCATCACGGCACTGAAGCATTTGCCGTCTCGGCAGGATCGTACGCTTGCAGCGGTCACCGAACGCTATCGAGAAAAGGAAATCATCAAGCGCCGCCTTGCCGCATTGGTCGAGATCAGCCCATCGATTCGGTTGTTTCTTGATGAGAATGTTCGCATGATCAACGGAACGAAAGGTGATCCTCAAAGCTTCGATCTGTTGGATCAGCTCCTCAACGATCAAGCCTATCGGTTGGCGTATTGGCGAGTCGCGGCGGAAGAGATCAACTATCGGCGGTTCTTCGACATCAATGAACTGGCGGCGATTCGGATGGAAGACCCGGCAGTCTTCGAGGAGACGCACAAGCTTTTGCTGCAATTGGTGAAGGAGGGAGCCGTCACCGGGCTTCGCGTCGATCATGTCGACGGGCTCTATGATCCTGCCGATTACCTGCACAAGCTGCAAAACTGGGCCAAGAAGGAACTGCCGACGGAGTCCGGGGCCACGGACCGGCCGTTGTACGTGCTGGTCGAAAAGATTCTCGGCGTCAATGAACAAATTCCGGCGAACTGGCCGGTCTTCGGCACAACTGGCTATGATTTTCTCGCCTGGCTAAATGCCCTCTTTGTAGACCATGCCAACGAACGAGCGTTCGATGCCATCTATACACGGTTTATCGGAGAAGACAAGCCGTTTGACGAACTCACGTATCGATGCAAACAGTTGATCATGCAGGTCTCGATGGCCAGCGAACTGAATGTGCTCGGACATCAATTGGACCAGTTATCCGAGCAGGATCGGCGGTCCCGGGACTTTACACGCAACAGCTTGACCCACGCCATTCAGGAGATCATTGCCTGCTTCCCTGTGTATCGCACCTATATCACGGGGGAGACCGACGGCATCCTCGACCGGGATCGGATGTTTATCTGGCAAGCGGTGACTCATGCCAAACGACGGAATCCCGCTGTGAGCGGCCTGGTCTT
>JBDTPK010000546.1:0-2759 GCA_039932735.1 Nitrospirota bacterium | reverse complement strand
AGGACTCTTGCGAGACGAGAACGAAGTTGGGTGCCTTTTTCAGCAGCCGTCAAGGCTCGACGGTGACGTCCACGTAGGCCGGCACACTGTCCGCCCCCTTCTTATCCGTCACCCGCAACTTAAACCGGTATGTCCGTTTCTCCGATACGATCGGCGCGAGGAAGGAGGCTTCGGCATTGGCCACGTCAAGCAGGGCGATCTTGCTGCCACGTATCTGGCTCCATGAATAGTAGAGTGCTTCCCCTTCCGCATCGCGGCTCTTCAATCCGCTCAGCTTCACTTTCGACCCAGCCTTCACGGTCTGGTTTGTTCCTGCGTCGGCCACCGGCGGTTCATTCGGCTCGTCGTTCACGTTCACTTCTACATCGAGCTGAGCCTGCTTGCCTCGATTGGTAACGGTGAGGACGGTTTTGCCGTTGCCCATGATTTGGAGTAGGCCGTCTTTGAGGACCTTGATGACCTTGTCATTGGAAGACTCATAACTCGTTCCCGTGGAGGGGGCGCTGATCCGACGAGTCTCGCCATCGGCGAAGTCACCTACGACAGGCAGCTCGAAAATCTTGCCCAGGGAATCGACGTGCCCATATGCGGAGGATTGCCCGGCGCGTCCGAGTTGCAAGGGTTTGTCGGTTTCGAACCCGATAGTGGTGAGCGCAGCACCGGGCTCTACCTGCACAATAATTTCGTCGAAGGTGGATCTGGTGCCGAGCCGTCCGCGTGAAATTTCAGCCACGGCCAGCAATCGCATGGGCCCGATGCTGTCTTTGGGGACCGACAACGGGCCGCTGAAGGGCGGGTGATGGTCGGACAATCCGATCAGCGCCACCGGGGCAACAATCGATCCCGTGCCTGTGGCGTCTTCCTGTTCGACTAACGTCTCGTCCTGTTCGCCATACCAATAGTAACGGACTTGGGCGATGTTGGCATCTTTGCCCAGGTCCACACGGACAGTGATCGTGGTGCCTGATGTCAGCTTCTCCCCTTCCGCCGGTTCGATGATCGTGAACGCGAGCGCGTGCTCCGCTACGAGGCCTAGGCATAAGACTATTGTGAATATGCCAACGTTCCACCGTCCCGTTTCATGTCTCATATTTCACGCCTCACCGTTTTAGGTGGAAGGGCACGTCGATCAGGATGACGCGCTCTTTGAACAGCAGTGCGGTCTTGAGGAGCAGCGCTCGTTGGTTGTGCAGGATGCTCTGCCACCAATGGGCGGGAAGAATCTCCGGGATGACGACGGTCACCCAGATGTCGGGCTCCTTTTCCAGAATTATCTCGAGGTAGTCGAGCAAGGATTTTAGGACGGAGCGGTAGGGAGAGGGGAGGGCGATCAAATTGATACCACAGCCCCACTGCGCCCACTGGATTTGTATGCGCGCCGTGGCCTGCGGGTCCACATCGACCATCACCGCATGAATCTCTCCGGGACGGCTGCGTGCGTAATCGACGGCTCGAATGACTGCTTGATTGACGCCATTAATGGGAATGACGACGACATTGCGTCGCGGAAGCGGAGGCCGATGATCGCGCGTGAGCGCGATCTGTTCAGTGACGGCTTTGTAATGCGAGCGGATCGAACGGAACATCGAGACCAATATGAGAATGAGGAGAAAGACGATCCAGGCGCCGTGCGTAAATTTGGTGGTGGTAATGATGATGAGGGTAATGCCGGTGGTGACAGCGCCTACGCCGTTCACAATCAGTTTCGTGTGCCAATGAGGCCCTTTTTTGGTCAGCCACTGGCGTACCATGCCTGATTGAGACAACGTGAAGGAGATGAACACGCCGATGGCATAGAGCGGGGTCAAGGCGTGCGTGTCGCCGTGAAACAGGATCAGAAGAAAACAGGCGATGATCCCTAAAACGATGATTCCGTTCGAGAATACCAAGCGGTCGCCGAACGCCGCCATCTGGCGGGGCATATAGCGGTCGCGCGCCAGGATCGAAGCGAGCTGGGGGAAGGCCGCAAAGGCGCTATTGGCGGCAAGAACTAACAGGAGCATCGTCCCGGTCTGGATCGCGTAGTACAGACTCCCGGTGCCAAAGGTGAGCCGTGCTAATTGTGAAATGACCGTCTCATCCGTTTTGGGCTGGATTCCAGTGTGGTAGGCCAGAAAGGTGATACCCATAAATAACGCCGCCAGAATCAGCGACATCCAAATCATGGTGACCGAGGCATTCCGGGACTCTGGCCGGCGAAAGGCTTTCACGCTATTCGAAACCACCTCCATTCCGGTCACGGCCATACAGCCTGCGGCAAAGGTTCGAAGGATCAGGAACAGTGTCAGGTCTTCGATCGCCGTCTGGTGGTCTGGTGATACCGAGACAGCTTGTCCAAAGAAGGCCTGGATGCTTCCGATCCCCACCATCAATCCGATGATGCCGACACCAAAGTATGTGGGGAAGGCGAAGAATGTCCCCGACTCCCGCACGCCGCGCAGATTGATGACGACAATGAAGATGATGGCAGCGAGCCCGAGGGTGACGCGATGCTCGAACAAACTCGGTACGGCCGAGGTCAAGGCCGCAATACCTGCCGCCACGCTGACGGCGACAGTGAGGACATAATCGATCATCAACGCCGCTGCGCCGATCAGCGCCGGCAGTTCCCCAAAGTTATTGCGGGCCACAACGTAGGCGCCGCCGCCCTCCGGGTATTCGTAGATGATTTGGCGGTAGGAAATGGTCAGGATGACAATGAGAGACAGAATCGCAAAGCTGACGGGAATGGACCAAGCGATGGCGGCGGTTCCCGCAAG
>JBDTPK010000545.1:0-2765 GCA_039932735.1 Nitrospirota bacterium | reverse complement strand
CATACAAACGGCGTACAATGAAACACATAATTTTTGCTCGGGCGGCGCGTGTTCATAGTGAACACAACGCGTACATGCCTCGAGGAAACGGTCGCGATGCGCTCACCGCATACCCCAAAACAGAATCATCTTCTTGCCGCCCTGCCAGCTGAGGATTACGCGCGGCTGCTCCCTAGTTTTGAACTCATACCGATGCCGCTGGGATGGGCGGTCTACGAGTCCGGTGACAATTTGAGTCACGTATATTTTCCGACCACCAGCATTGTCTCGCTGCTCTACGTTATGGAGAGCGGCGCCTCGGCGGAAATCGCGATCTCAGGCAAGGAGGGATTAGTCGGCATCTCCTTGTTCATGGGCGGCGAAAGCACACCGAGCCGGGCAGTGGTGCAAAGCGCAGGCCACGCCTACCGCCTCAAGGCCAGTGTTCTAAAAAAGGAATTCGCGCTGGGCGGTACTTTGCAATATTTGGCGCTACGCTATACGCAGGCGCTGATTACGCAGATGGCGCAAACGGCGGTGTGCAACCGGCACCATTCGGTGGACCAGCAACTATGCCGTTGGTTATTGTTGAGCCTTGACCGCATGGACACGAATCACTTGGCGATGACGCAGGGGCTGATCGCGGATATGCTGGGAGTGCGACGAGAGGGCGTGACCGAAGCCGCCGGCGATTTGCAGAAGGCCGGATTGATTCAGTACCGCCGCGGCCACATTAAGATATTAGATCGCGCAAAACTGGAAATGCGGGTATGTGAATGCTACGCGGTTGTGAAAAAAGAGTCCGACCGCTTGCTGCCATATCAAGTCACGAGCGTAGCGCCCTCAGTGAGCACAGGCACCCAACATACATGACACCAGTTCCAAACGCGGGATGGCCAGAGCGCGACACCCGAGCCAAATCGTTGACCAAACTCCTCGAGGAAAACGAGCAGGTCAAGAACCTGGTGCAGAAATCTGCAGAGGAACTCTCGTGGGTCATTACCGGCATCGAGCAAGCGCTCGCGAATGGGGGCCCGCTGCCCGGGGTTGAAATCCGCATCGAACAAAGCAAGGCCATTGAAAGCAAACTGCAGGAAGCGTCTGAAAAACTGACGATTGTGAATCGAGCCTTGGAGGGTGAGGTCAGGGAGCGAGGCCTGGTTGATCATCAATTGGCCGCGTCGATAGAACAGGAAGAAGGTGCCCGCTATGCCGCCTTTCATGATGTGTTGACCGGCCTGCCCAATCGCACGCTGTTCCATGATCGTCTGGAACATGGAATTGCGCAAGCCAAACGGTATGGTCGGACTTTAGCAGTGATGTTCGTGGATCTGGATAAATTCAAAAGCATTAACGATACGTATGGACACGCCGCAGGAGACATCGTCCTACGGACCACGGCACAGAGGCTCAAAGACAATACGCGGGGAGACGACACAGTCAGTCGCCATGGCGGCGATGAATTTTTATACCTGCTCACGGAGGTCCATGACGAAAAAGCCATGGCGATGATCGCCGAAAAGATCATCACGATGATTCAAGTGCCATGCAATGTCAGCCTCCCCGACCTCACGATCAGCCCCAGCATCGGCGCATGCATTGGAATCTCGATTTTCCCGAAAAACGGTGCCACTGCAAATACATTGATCAAACGTGCGGATGAGGCGATGTACCGGGCTAAACAGGGCAAGTCCGGGTATGCATTTGCCCAGTAGAACGCTATGTACGGTACCGCACAGACACGTTAGAAGCGATGGAGTAGTATCCTCATATGCTCCATCAGTTTTTGACTTCGAACCGTCCAGAGTTGATCAGTCGTTGCAGGAAAAAAACGGCGATGAGATACGCGCCACTCATGCCTCCTGCAACGCTAGATCACGGCATACCGCTATTCCTCCAGCAAATCGTCGAAACCCTTCGTCTCGAGCAAACCCTGCCCGCTGAGGCTGTCAAGCCAGAGAATGCGCAAGCGGGTACGGAGATCGGTCGGGCGGCGGGCATACACGGTGCTGAACTGCTCCGTCTCGGGTATAGCGTCGACCAGGTCGTCCACGAGTATGGGGATGTGTGCCAAGCCATCACCGAGTTAGCCGGCGAAGAGGATGAGGACATCTCCCCTGTCGAGTTTCGCATATTCAACCGGTGCCTTGACAATGCGATAGCCGACGCCGTCTTGTCCTTTGGGCTTGCCCACGAAGTCTTACTCAAGGATCAAGCGGTCACCTTGGAGTCTCGCTTGAGAATGTTCTCCGAGGAGCAGCGACGACTACTCGACATCGCCATTCACTCCTATTCCGCGATCAAGAGTGGCACGGTAGGACTGAACGGAGCGACCGGGACATTACTTATTCATGCCTTAGAGGAGCTCCGCTCCCTCACTGATCGGACCCTGCCTGAGATTCGCCTGGCTGCCCCAAGCAGCAACCCCGTTGCTCTCCCACGCAGCAAACCCGTTGCTCTTCTATGACCGCGCATGCTTCATTCGAAGGAGAGTTATCCCCCTGCCACCCGGCGAAATGCTCGTACCATCTGCTCCGTGAGTACTTCGTCCCCACTCCTGCCTGCTTTGATGGTCTAGCGATCGGTCTCCCCGTGACATGCGAGTGAGTCTCCTGTTCGTTCACGGGTCTTCTCGTCTGTTTGCGCAATTTCTTGAGGGCTCAAGGACAATACGCGGGGCGACGACACAATCAGCCGCCATGGCGGCGATGAATTTTTATACCTGCTCACGGAGGTCCATGACGAAAAAGACTCAACTGCGTGTGGATTTTTCCCATGCAACATTT
>JBDTPK010000544.1:0-2778 GCA_039932735.1 Nitrospirota bacterium | reverse complement strand
GAACGAGCCGCTCCACCTTGGCGAGATACCGATTCAGCCGCTCCACCACATGCACCGGCAACCGCACGAGTTTTCCCTGGTTGATAATCGCGCGTTCGATGTACTGCCGGATCCACCAGGAGGCATAGGTACTGAAGCGAAACCCGCGCTTATAGTTGAATTTTTCGACGGCCTTGATCAGCCCAAGATTGCCCTCTTCGATGACATCGGAGAAAGGGAATCCTCGATGCATATAGCGCTTGCCGATACTGATCACCAGACGGAGATTCGATTCAATCATCTCTTGGCGCGCCTGCTCGTCGCCCGCCATCACTCGCTTGCCCAGCTGCTGCTCTTGCTTAAACGTCAGCAGCGTCGAGTGACGGATCTCGCGCAAGTAGCACTTGAGGGTATCCAATCCTTCGGAACGGCGACTCGGCTTTTCCTCGTCGACAGACGACTCATCCACTTCCGATGACGTGGCAGTCCCCTCATCGTCATGGTCGACGCCATGTCGACGCGCTTCGCCTAGACCGTGTAAGTCTTCGCTGATTCGCGCCATACGTTCCGTCGCTCCTACCTGGTTCGCTCAATACCACACGTGAAAGTCTGAAAATTGCCCTGTCGCCGGACCCCACTCCACTTCAACAGCTGTCACTCGCGAGCCGGGTGGCCCAGTCTTGAGGTCTTCGATCAGGATCAGAATCTGGTCTTTGCGGCCTTCAACTTCAAGTTCGACTCGCCCATCATCGAGATTCCTGACGCCTCCGCAGAGCCCTCGTTGCGATGCGACACGAACTGCAAACGCTCGATACCCGACTCCTTGGACCCGTCCCTTCACCGACAGCCTTGCTCGAAAACCGGCCGTTTCAATCGGTTCCGCCATAGACTCAGACAGACCGCGTATGAAGAAGATGCTTATGCAATAAACGGATACTCTCACACCTCCGTAGAGCCGTCACGCGTTTTGCGATTCTGCGCGAGTGCATTGCGCTCGACAGTTCTGAACCGAAAAAATAAATGGTGGAGGAAATTCCAGGCACGCTGGTATGTTCAGCTATTCCAAGGTAGGTGTCCGGGGACTTGATAAATGGTGGTTGGAAGGATTGCTCCGACCTGCACCTCGAGTGCTGGGAAATGATTAACGCCATTCTTGCGGTGATTGCCCGGTCAACATGGAGTGAGAGGCGACCGACACAAGCAGATTTGGGTTGGGGGGAATGAATCACCGAGGGGGTTTATCCCGTCGCCTCAATAGAAGAAGAGGAGGCTCCGGGTCGAGCAAGCTTGGTTTGGTCGGGGCGAGAGGATTTGAACCTCCGACCCTTGCGTCCCGAACGCAATGCGCTACCGGGCTGCGCTACGCCCCGACAAAATCAACTGAATTGGAACGGGAAGAGGGATTGTCTTACAACAGAGGGTCAAAACGCAAGCCATGGGCATCGGCCACTGCTCGATGGGTAATTTTTCCGTCTGACAGGTTCACTCCTTTCGCCAATCCAGCATCGGCCCGCACGGCCGCCTCTACTCCCTCCGAGGCCAGCCGCAGAAGATACGGAAGCGTGGCATTCGTCAACGCGACAGTCGACGTACGCGGAACAATCCCCGGCATATTGGACACACCATAATGGAGCACCCTGTCTACCGTATAGACGGGGTCCGAATGCGTCGTGGGTTTCGTGGTCTCGAAACAGCCGCCTTGATCGACCGCGACATCCACCACCACAGCTCCTGGTTTCATCCGCGCCACCAGTCCACGCGAGACCAATTTTGGCGCTCGAGCTCCAGGGACGAGGATGGCTCCGATGACGAGATCTGCAGCCATCACGGACTCGTCGATCGCAGCTTGCGTGGAGGCACGCGTCACAATTCGACCACGATACAAATCATCAAGGGCGCGGAGCCGTTCCAGGTCGAGATTGACCACCGTCACCTGAGCCCCCATCCCGACAGCAATTCGGGTCGCCGCGCTGCCCACCACCCCAGCCCCGAGTATGACGATCTTTCCCGGCTCTACGCCAGGCACACCGGCCAACAGAAGCCCACGCCCTCCCTGCGTCTTTTCCAGATAGTGTGCGCCGATCTGTACCGACATCCTCCCTGCGATTTCGCTCATCGGCTTGAGCATCGGCAATGTGCTGTCTTTCGCCTCGATCGTCTCATAGGCAATTGCGGTAATCCTGGTGTCCCGGAGGGCCTTCGTGAGCTCCGGTAGGGAAGCCAAGTGGAGATAGGTAAAGAGGGTCTGACCTGGACGAAAGAAGCGGCACTCGGAAAGCAACGGCTCCTTGACCTTCACAATCAGCGTCGATTGCTGAAATAGCTGCTCCTTCGATTCTGCCATGATGGCGCCGGCACTCCGGTAATCCTCATCTGAGTATCCGCTGCCGATTCCGGCCGATTGTTCGATCCAGATGTCGTGACCGGCCTGCCGCAATGCCTGCACCCCATCGGGCGTGACACTGACACGATACTCATGATCCTTGATCTCTTTTGGAATCCCGATGATCACGACTGCTCCCTCCTTGCGCAATTCATCCGCGCAATTCTCGACCTATTCTATCGCAGGATGCCGAAAAAGTCCGCGAGCCTGACGTGTACATTTGGGCTATTTGGTTTCTTCGGTTGTGTGAGACTTACGAGATGGATCAGATAACCAGACAGATCGGGCTTGTCATAGGCATGGAGGCCATCGAAGGCCTGCTGTACTGAGGGGCCGTTCCTCTAGCAGGATGCTGAAAAGGCCGCCGGCGGCGTTCTCGCATCGCTCAGAGGCTCAACGTACCGAAGCGTACGCCT
>JBDTPK010000543.1:0-2789 GCA_039932735.1 Nitrospirota bacterium | reverse complement strand
TCGATCACCTGCCGTGCTTCGACGACCCTCCGTTCTGCTTCCCTGACCCGCCCTTCAAGCTGCGCGCGAGCGATCTGAGCTTCTGCCAAATCCCTGCGCCGTGTCTCAAGATCAGCCCGCAGCTCTGTCACCATCCGTTGCGCATCGCGCACCGATGCTTTTAACGTGTCTGTGGTCAGCTCAAGAGCCCCCACCTCCGGCTCACGCATCGGCTCAAGTTCGCCACATCCCGCAAGCAACACCACAGCAAAGCCAACCGCACAGAGGACGCCGACTCGCACCGTCGGATGATACGCGCGGGTGGTCGCGCGCGAAGCCTGAAACAGTCTCCAGTGACGATTATGCATAGCCATCCTTACCAAGTATTGTACGGGGTGCCGTTCGTCCCCACAAACTCGGCCCCTGAAAAGATGTCGACCACGCCCCCCTCGATAGGATCAGCAATCTCTTGCCATGTAGTCGTCACGCCAGTGAAGGGATCCTTGGGGATTGCCCGCAGATACCCGGCGCTCACCAGGGCCGACAGAGAAGGAGGATACTTGCCTTGGTCGGCCTTGTGCTGATCCAGCACATCGCGGACTGTCGAGAGATCCTGACGCAAGGCAGCCTCTTTGGCCTTCACAACCGATGAGTGGTACGAGGGCATTGCCAGAGTGGCGAGAATGCCGATGATCGAAACGACGGTCATCAGCTCGATCAGGGTGAAACCATGTGCGCCCCCTGTTCCACCCTTACCAATCTCGATACTTCGTGCCATCTAATGCCATATCCTCACTCTGAGTCATCACGTCGTACACGTCATCCCCACACCAGTTCGATGCATTCGGCGCATCTTTATAGCATCGGAACAACCAATCGGCCTTGCCCGTCAAGGGATCGAGAGGAAGACTCCTCAAATAGCGCTTCGTCGTCGTGCCCCTGACCGTCGCCTCTTCACTGGTCAACTTGATCCCCAACAGCTTATCCAGCGACTTCGGATATCCGTACACACTCGTCACGTCTTTGCACGTGAGCGTATTTTTCACGCACGCCGCTCCCAGTAAGACGTCCCCATCGCGATTCCACTCCAGCTTAAAGGTGTCGATGGCAGCCCGCATGATCCTCAAATGCTGCCGCAGTTCTATTTCGTGAGTCCGTTTCGCCGACAAACGGCTGAGCGGCATCGCAATAGAGGCGAGCACCATCACAATCGTCAGCGTGATCAGGAGCTCTAAGAGGGTCATACCTGACTCTTTCACCGCACCCTCACGATACCTTTTCCTTCTTGATACGTTGGCGTGGGCGATTCCTCAGCGGAACCAACTAACACCACACGCACAGGGGACACACCAGGCACCTTGGCGTAGAAGGTGACCGTGACCGTCCGTCCTCCTGCCTGCCTCGGAGATGGTGCGACTTTGAAAACAACCATTCCCGCTTGCGTCTCTGAGTTGCCAGACGCCGGCTCGCCGGTGCCGTCTGATTGGATTACCTCACCATTCAGGAGCGTTCTGAACTCCAACACCTGTGGATCATACTGAAGCTGAAACACCCCTTCCGCCGTCGGGCGAAGACGTTCGTCCGTGATCGATAGCTTCACTTCTTTCCCCATTGGGATGACCGAATCATCCGGTCTAATCGAGGCGACCGCGCCTACCGAACCCGTCGGGGTCAGTGTTGCGGCAGAGGCCTTCCCTGCGATTCCGCCTTTTGCCGATGTTCCCGACAGTGAGAACCTCGCACCGGACATCCCACCTTCCATCAGGGAAATCTTCCTTCCCTTTGGGGCAAACAACGGGCTTGTGGCATAGGTTGAGTCCGTTCCTGACCAGAAGACCTGCGTACTGAGCCCAGGAGGATCTATCCCCTGAATGATGTGCGGGGTAATCGTCAGGATCACCTCGGTGGTGACCCGTTGAGTCCTAAAAGAGCTTATGAGGTTCCCGATGATCGGGAGATCGCCGATCCATGGGATGGTGGTGCGGGTTTTGCGGTCCTCTTCTTGGAGCAATCCCCCCAACACAATTGTTTCGCCATCTTTGACATTGAGCATGGTTTCCGCCGAGCGATTACCGAACTTAAACTGGGTAATGGGAGGACTGGCTTGGAGCGTCACTTGGTCGCCAAGACGAATGACTTCAATCTTCATCTTGAGAGATAATTCGTTTCCAAGATGGATGGAAGGCTCAACGGTCAACTTGACTCCGGTGTCGCGGAATTCGATCGAGGTCACGGTTGAAGTCGTCGGAACTGCCCCTGTTGCCGCCTGACCAGGCAAGACATTCGTGGTGGAAAGCAGGATCGGCTGCTTATCCCCAATGTTGATCTCCGCCTTCTTATTGTTGACCACGCGAATTTTCGGAGCGGCAAGGGTCTTGGCATCGGTGATCTGTTTAAAGAAATCCAGCTGGATGTTGGTCGGAAGCTTAAAGAGATAGCTGTTTGAGCCAAGGTCGGTGAGTTGGTTGAGCGTGAACTGCTGTGCGAGAGTTCCGGCGATCAGTCCCATAGTACCCGGAGGCACCAGGGCAGCTGCGATCTGTTTGGGGTAGGTCAGCCCATAGATCTGATCGACCGTGCGATCGACCTCCAGGACCTCAACATCAAACAACACTTCTGAATCCAGCCGATCGTTGGCCAAAATGATCTTTTCAGCCATCTCTAGCTTTTCCGGTTGGTCCCGGATGACGATCGTGTTTAATTGTTCGTTGGCATGCATCCGTTTAGAATCAAGCATACTCCTCAACAACACCAACATATCTTTCGCTTTGGCGTTGGACAAATAGAATGTCCGGATCATCAGATCTTGA
>JBDTPK010000542.1:0-2809 GCA_039932735.1 Nitrospirota bacterium | reverse complement strand
CTTGGTTGCCTTCTTCGCTGCGGGCTTTGCTTTGGCTTTTGCCTTCGCAGGGGTCTTTTTCGCTGGCTGCTTCTTGCTCTTCGCCATCAATGTTCTCCTCTCTCATCCAGTGGATGTCTGACGTGGCCTCCATCTAGCATAACTTATTAGGATCTTGCAACTCACCCTGCGACAATCTCTCACTGGGTACAAAAAAATCTCTTCTGACCTCAATACCCCCCACGCTGTCCATCACTCACTGTGAACGCACCAGAGACCAAGAACCGGTAATTGTTGATCGACCACATTGACTCTCTGGATCATTTTCAACGGATGGGAGAATCCTACAAACGAGCCACGACGTCAAGGAGAAAATCCAAGAATCTTGCCGACCGACACCATTTTCCCTCCTTAACTGACATGATAGAATGCAATCGCCGGACAGGAACGCCCATGAAAACACGGATAGTCATCACCATCTTCTTACTGGGACTCTTCACCGCCTGGCCAACCACCGCCGCGCCACCGTACACTGCCATCGTCATCGATAGCGGGTCACCCTATTTCGTCCCGAAGTCAGCCACCGTATTCAGCGGAGCCTCCATCAGGTGGGACAACCCCACCGCCACTGATCATACGATCACCCACGTGGGCTGCATGAAAGATGGTGATGCCTGTGCATTCGATTCTGGAATCGTCAGGCCAAGCGGTAGCTTCACACTTCAAGAGTTGCCACCCGGTCACTACCCCTATCTCTGCCGCATCCATCCCATCATGAATGGAGTCGTGACCGTCATGGACGCGTTCACCCCCTCCCAGCTATAACACTCGCCGTTCGTGATTGACACGTTACACCCTATCGCTCACACCTCTTCAGGCCTTGCGAGAATCCCAGCTAGCCGTGTAGGCTGCGGGCCTAAGCTCACAGGAGGCTGAGAAAGGGGCGGCGTAGCCTGACCGTCCTCCTGTTCGCGAAATGCGCACGATAAGAAAGGATTGGAAGGGCGCCTACGTTGGTCCTGTGCTCCCGGAACGCGCGACCTGAGAAGGGCCTCGTTCGACGGCTGCACTTAGGCCAACATGGGTGTCCTTCCACGGGAGAAAAACAAGCGAGCTTGGGAGGATTAATTAAATGGATGGTGCTCGTTCGACACGCGCAATCGAGGGTCGACCAGGTTACCCTTGAAAATGAAATTGGGATTGAGATAGCGCGTGCACTTGGGATCACCCCAGCCACCCCTTAACAAAGCGATAGTTCGCTGCAGCCTTGAATTGAAGGCTCGCTGTGCAGAAATGGGTTCTCCACAGTCTGCTAGGCCTCGCGGATCATGAAACCAGCTGTCGCCACACACAAACCGCTTAACCTCACCGGAGAGACGCTCAGACTGTTGGCTTGGCGCATCCCCGATCTCGTCGCCTATCAGCACAACCACGACGAATGGTGGGTCGCCCCCCTCGATGACAACTTGCCGATCATGCGATTAAATTGTATCGGTCTAGAGCTGTTACAGGCGATGAACAGCCACACAACCGTGGGTGCGCTGGTAAAAACATATGGGGCGCGGGTCTGTGGACCAGACGGACAGCCGGGACAATGGCACTTGGAACATTGGGCTCTGCCCACCTACTCCCTCTGCTACTACGGCACAGAGCCCCCGGGAGGCCACCGTCATAAGGCTAAGTGGGATCTGCTGCTCCAACATGTTCGAGAAGGCTGGTCGGGACGGGAGGGGTTCGAGGGCGAAGAACATCTCGAAGACTTTCATCACCACGAACTCACCGATGGCGATGGAGACGACGGCCACTTCGACCTGATCGAAACCACCGTCTCGCATCTCTTCCGAGAGCCGAACGAGGCGCTCAACGGCTTGACCTATGGCCGGCTCCTCATGAAGCAATTCCGAAAGCTGGGCTGGTTCACACCCAAGCCCCGCATCATTGTGGAGGTGGGCGGCGGACTGGGATACCTTGCCCGTGAGTTGGGCAAGGAACTCTTGCCCTTTGAAAAGCAGACCATCCGGTACATCTCTCTCGACATCACGCAGCCCTTCCTCACGCTGCAAGTCACCCGTGCCAAGGCGGGAGGCTGGGGTGGCATCGGCACCCGCGCCAACGGCGAATGGCTGCCCTTCAAGAACCACTCTGTCGATCTCGTCATCGACAACGAAAACATGGCCGACATGACACCGGTAAAGTTGACCAGGGAAGAACTCCTCAATGGAACAGGCACAACACCGCAGCATCAGGAAGCGTTGGATTGGATCAGGCGCGTTCGGCTGCCGCTGGGCCAGGACTTGCCGGAGGACGTGATCTTCAATCTCGGCCCCTTTCGATTCGTGGGAGAACTGTGGCGAGTATTGAAGCCAGGCGGCAGGGCGTTTCTCACTGAATTTGGGGTCGAAGAAGGCTGGCCGGCACCGGTCAAACTACCAGGCCATACGGAGTACGAAGTCCAGTACAACCACCTACGCCAGGCTGTACGCTGGCTCGGCTTCCAGGAACGCTATCTCTCGCTCCCTCAATTCCTCGCCATCAAACCGGATACCAAAGTGCTCTGCACTGGTGCTGCCTATACCATTCAGCGGTTCTGCAAGGCCATGAACAAGCCATTCATTGTGCGAGCCTACACGGAGAAAGAATTGCAACAGGCCCTAGGCGACATGCTTCCAAAACTCCACGGCTGCCACTACCACGACGTGGCAGACCCAGCCTGGTTCGGCCTTCTTGATTTCAAAGTCTTGTTGTTGGAAAAGCCCGGCGGAGGTCAGAAAGCCAGCTTTTCGGAGAACAAAGGCTATCGGTGGTATTCACAGCGGTAGTCGTCAACGGG
>JBDTPK010000541.1:0-2820 GCA_039932735.1 Nitrospirota bacterium | reverse complement strand
TAAAGACATTTTTGGCCCTGGCCCGCGTTATCACACGACATGAACCTTCTCTTTCTTGACCAAGGCGCGACTGCGTGGTATTGTGCGCGCCCATCATGAAAACCACTCATTCTGCCAAGCTGTTTGCCGACGCGCAGCAAGTGATTCCCGGAGGAGTGAATAGCCCAGTGCGTGCCTTTCGCTCCGTCGGAGGCCAACCCCGGTTTATTGCACGCGCCAAAGGCGCCCGCCTCTACGACGTCGATGGGAACAGCTATCTCGACTATGTGCTCTCATGGGGCCCGATGATTTTGGGCCATGCAGCGCCATTGGTTATCAACACGATCAAAAAGGCTGCCGCACGCGGAACCAGTTACGGCGCACCGACCGAACAGGAAGTTACGCTCGCACGCATGATCCGCGATGCCTTTCCATCGATGGAAAAGGTCCGGCTCGTCAGCTCCGGCACCGAGGCGGTCATGAGCGCGATTCGTGTCGCGCGTGGCTTCACCAAGCGAGACAATATTCTGAAATTTGAAGGATGCTACCACGGCCACAGCGATTATTTGCTCGCAAAGGCCGGGTCGGGCCTGGCCACGTTGGGGATTCCAGATTCACTTGGAGTCCCGGCGGACTTTGCAAAACACACCTTGACCGTCCCCTACAACGACATCCATGCGGTGCAACAGATCGTGAAGGAACAGCGGAACACGTTGGCCTGCATTATTCTAGAGCCGATTGCCGCGAACATGGGCGTCGTGCCTCCGGCTCCGAATTTCCTCGCATCACTCCGTCGACTCACTGAAGAACAGGGTATCCTCCTGATTTTCGACGAGGTCATCTCCGGCTTTCGCGTCACCTATGGAGGGGCCCAAGCGCTCTACGACATCAAGCCTGACCTCACGGTGCTCGGGAAAATCATCGGTGGGGGATTGCCGGTCGGCGCCTATGGAGGGCGAAAAGAGATCATGGATCTGATCGCGCCGTTAGGGCCGGTCTATCAAGCCGGAACGTTGTCGGGAAATCCGTTAGCCGTGTCCGCCGGCATTGAAACGCTCAGGCAACTCAAAGCCCGTGGGGTCTACAAGAAGCTGGAAGAAAAATCAGCAGCCCTGGCCAAAGGGATTGGAGAGGCTGCGAAAAAAGCAGGCGTGCCGCTCACGCAAACCAGAGTCGGCTCGATACTTGGGGTCTTCTTTACGTCAGGCCCGGTTGTAGATTGGAACACTGCGAAACTTTCGGACACAAAACGATACGGACAATTCTTTCACACGATGTTAGACCAGGGGGTGTACTTGGCCCCCTCTCAATTCGAAGCCGCCTTCCTCTCAACCGCGCATTCACCCCGCGATATCGAATACACCGTTAAAGCCGCGCATTCCGCAATGAAGAGCCTCTAATCACATCACGGGTGAATCGCTTTGGGTACTGTATCTATCTGAATCCTTTCAGATACAGTCTCTTAACCCCTCAGGATGCTCAACACGAGCTCATTACGAGCCTGCGACGAGTGAAGTATGGGTCGGAGCCTGCCTTAGTAGCTGTTCAAAACGACCGTCCAGCAAGGCCGCAGCGGGCGAAAGGCTGAGGCGTACCCTGAGTACGTTGAAGCCTTGAGCGAAGCGAGAACGACGCTGGCGGTTGTTTTCAACAGTTTCCTATTCGTCGTCCTCGTCTTCCGCGTCAAGGACCTCCTGCCTCTTCTGTTCTTCCATGGCGTTATGCAGAAGCATCCGTACAAACATTGAATAGAGCGAGCCTTTTTCCAGGGTCCCGCCTGGAGGAATAGCGATCTTGCCCTCCTTAATCATGCGATCCATCCAGACCTTTTGATCAGGCGCAATCAAGATTGGAATCTCGACTAGCCCCACACGTCCCATCATATCCATAGAAGCCTCCGTGAAATCGGGAATACCACTTGTGAAATGTATCTCGCATTTTGTGAAGCGCACCTCCCGAATGACGAGAGCGCGAACGACGAGAGACATCGCTATAACAGCACGCGGCTTTTTGCATTGTCAACCAAACTGCTCTAGCATGGAATGAGCTTTCCCTCAAACACCATGGCACAAGATCGAATGACATTCGGTGCACTCATCGCCATCGGTATCATGCTGATCTTTCCCTATCTTGTCCCTGCACAACAATCAACTGCCCCACCCTCGTCATTGTCCACACGCCCCTTAATTCCTGAATCAACCGAGTCCGAACTTCGTCCGTCTTGCGACCTCTGCCGAAAACCAGAGGCCAAACCAGGAAGCAACCTACGACCTCGGCGACTTCACCGCGAGAAAGGATTGCGCCCGCACAAGAACCCGAAGGGAACCCATCGCTCACTGGACCAAGCCCTCAAGTCAACGTTGCCTCGCCGCCCACTCGCACCTCGAGAAGATCAAGGACAGCGAGAGTCTCAAACAAGATAACCTGGTGAGTAACTACGCTGGGTATCGCAGGAGACTCCTCCCAATCCTTCGCGACCCCCCTTCTTGGAGGCGGGTGCGATATTCGGACAGTCCAAGAACTGCTTGGACGTAAAGGCGTGACAACGACAATGATCTATACACATGACTGAATCGAGGTGGGCGCGGTGTCTACACCTCTGAGGACCGGTTGGGGTGAGCCGGCCGTTGTGTTTCTGCCGGCCAGAAATAGGCCGCGGGCCAATCGAGAGATAGGGTGCCAGACCGGCGATCTTATCCTGGAAGCCTCATTGACAGGCACTCAAACGTGCATGACTATGCGAGAAAATCCGGCATGAAAGAATATAAAGGTTGTTGGAACAGGCCGCCACTCAACAACGTGCCCCCGCAGCTCACATAATAAGTGGGTCATACAGGAAGG
>JBDTPK010000540.1:0-2821 GCA_039932735.1 Nitrospirota bacterium | reverse complement strand
ATATATATTGGGCGATAGGTTGATCGCTTGGTTCTCTATGATGGTGCAGGGGAGTGAGTCTTTCTCCCCCTCGGTCGTGACAGCTACTGCTTTATTCGAACCTCCTATCACTGAAGAAGGGGCCGCTAACATAACAAGATGTTCGTGGCGCTCGACAGGCTGCTGTGCCGTCAAAAGTCGTATTGATTGTTTGAGGTTCGTTGAGTCCCTTCACCAGTTGGGACTGTGCTGGCTACTGTTGATTCAGATGACCGACGAGATCCACAGGATGATTCAAGAGAGAGGCCAGATGGTGAGATCCCCTACGAAGCGGCGCCTGCGGTATGTGCATATCGAGGAAAACCAGGCAGAAATCGCTCGGATCCAGCACGCATTGGAGGCGGGCGGCTACGAACCACAGCTTCTGGCGGTCCAAACGTCCGACGAGTTGGCCGCTGCGATAAGCTGCCAGAGTGGGATCTGATCCTAACCGATTTGACCTTGACCATGGTCAGTGCCAAGGCTGCTCTGGCTGGCGCGCATGACTATGAGGTGAGGGATCGGCTGGCTCGGTTGGTGTCAGCCATTGAACAGGTGTTGCACGAGGATGCAAAACGGAAGGCCTACAGGGTGATGGACGAGGCGCTGCGGGAGAGCGAACATCGCTCCCACAAATTATTCGAGGACGCGCCGTTTGGGATTATTTTTCTGGACGAACAATCCCGCTATGTGAAGGTGAACCACGCCTTTTGTCACATGGTTGGGTACCAGGAAGATGAGCTGATTGGACAGACCTGCGCGCTCGTGACTCATTCGGACGACCTCTCTCAGAGCAAGGCCCTGGCCGTCGACATGCTAGACCATAAACAGCCCGGTTTTCGATTCGAGAAGCGGTATATTCGGAAAGACGGACAGACAATCTGGGTCATGGTGCATCCCGTGAACCTTGCCCTTTTTGGAAGCGGGCATCATCCTCTGGCGGCCTTTATCGAGAACGTGACCGAGCGCAAGGAAACGGAAGCCCAGTTGCGATTGTCAAAATCCTCGATCGACCGGGCCGGTGAGGCAATATTCTGGGGCGATCCGTCAGCCAGGATCTTTGATGTCAACGAGGCTGCGTGCGCCCTCCTTGGCTACTCGAAAGACGAGCTCTGCAGCCTGACGGTGCAGGACATCGTCGATCACACTACGCCAAACGTATGGCTTGCCTACTGGAGAAGGCTCAAACAACGAAAGACGGTGAGGTTCGAGACTCTGAGTCGGACCAAGGACGGCCGGATCATTCCTGTCGATGTGGTTATCAACTATCTGGATTTTGACGGACAAGCCTACGGCTGCGCGTTCGTCCGGGATATTTCCGCGCGCAAACAGACGGAAGCTGCCTTGCTCCAGACCCAAACACAGCTGGATCAATCGGAGAAGATGGGAGCGATCGGGCGTCTAGCCGGCGGAATCGCCCACGACTTCAATAATCTGTTGACGTTCATCAACGGCCAGAGCGAATTGTTGTTATCGGGCCAGGTGCCTGCGAACCTCGCCAGGAACTCCATCGAACAGATCCGGGATGCCGGCAAGCGAGCGGCCGGACTGACCAGGCAACTGTTGATCTTTACCCAGCAGCACGTCGTGAAGCCGGAGGCCATGGATCTCACCCCGGTTGTCAAAGACATGCAAGCGTTGTTGCGTCGCCTCATCGGCGAGGATATCCATATCCGACTCGATCTGGACGATTCGTTGGGCCGAATCATGGCCGATTCCAGCCAGATGGAGCAAATCCTCATGAATTTGGTGATCAACGCCCGCGACGCCATGCCGGAGGGCGGCACCGTCACGCTGGAAACCAGGAACGTCGAACTGGATGCCGCATTTTTCGCACAGCAGGGTATGGCCTCAAGGCCTGGCCGCTATTGCTTGTTGAGCGTGCGGGATACTGGGACAGGTATGGACGACCAGATTGCCAGTAGAGTATTCGAGCCATTCTTTACCACGAAACCTCTTGGCAAGGGGACTGGCTTAGGGTTATCGACGGTCTATAGAATCGTTCAGGACAGTCACGGGGTGGTTACCCTCTCCACGCAACTCGGTCAGGGGAGCAACTTCCGAGTCTATTTCCCCCATACCACTAGTGCCGTGCGCCAGGAGGTACAGGCGGGCTCGACACTGGCGGCGGACGTGAGACGGATGGAAACCATTCTTCTGATCGAAGACGAGCTGCTCCTCAGACAGCTGCTTCAAGTCGTGTTGTCTTCGCGAGGGTACACCATTTTGGAGTCCGGGACAGGGAAAGCCGCTGGTGAGATCGCCGCCAACCACACGGGAGAGATTCATCTCGTTCTGAGTGATGTGATCTTGCCGGATGGGAGAGGGCCGGATGTCGTTGAACGGCTCAGGGGGATACGACCCGGGATCAAAGTATTGTTTATGTCCGGCTATTTGGGCATGGAATCGGATCAAGCGCACAGCCTGATACAACAGTATTCATTCATCCAGAAGCCCTTCGATTTGCCGGACCTGATTGAAACGGTCCACAGGGTGCTTGAATCGGTGTAACCCAATCTCCGCGATTGATTGTCTCCACCCCTGCGGGCTAGCAGGAGACTGAGGGACTTCCATTAGGCGCAATAGATTTCCACAGTCTGGTGGGAAGCGATGGCTGTCACGCCGTGGATTTCCACTGTCACCTTTTGCATCAGGTCACTCACCCATTCAGACCTGCAATGCCACAGCGATTTCCTCTCTCTTGTGAAGGGTCTCTGAAATCCTCGTCAATTCAAGGCGATTGCTGACCGACTCGCGCTGCCCTTGTGGAAGAGCCTTCGCTGTCCACTTACCGAAAACCCCG
>JBDTPK010000539.1:0-2823 GCA_039932735.1 Nitrospirota bacterium | reverse complement strand
TTTAATACCCAGGCTTGTACCATCTTTACGAACGAAAAGTCCGACAGACTCCTAGAGACAGGATTCTACTCCTGACACGCCACTGTATGTTGTTCTCGTTCATCTGGTTTGCCTGGTTTCTTTGGCTCGTCTGGTGGACGTGCCGGTCCGGCCAACTCGCAGGATGCTGAAACAGTCGGCCAGCGGCGTTCTCGCATCGCGCAGAGGCTCAACGAGAATTGTTCGGAAATCGGAAGCACTGGAGGGGCTCTTCCGTTCGCCAAGACCTATTGTAAGGGCGAACGGCCCCACGAAGTGCGGGCCGTACCTCCTCGCCTCTTTGCTCGCTGCGGTCTTGCCGGACGGCCTTTTTGAGCATCCTGCGAGTTGTTCATGTGTCAACGCCACGCGTAAGAACACAGCGGGATTTGAGCGTCATCTGAGTTTTTCCGGAGCCTGCTGACAGACCAGCGTCGCCCTCACGCCTCATGCAAGACCGTTTGACCAGTCGCGTGGGTGTGGACGTGGGCGAGTCAGCGAGTATGTGCGCGGCTGTGATCGTAGTGGATTTAGGATTGATTCAGCTTGAGTGCTGCGGCGATGATCGGTTTGGCCCAGTTCGGTGTGGGCGCCAAGTCCGGCGGGCCGAGAATTCTTCCGTGCTCCATATGCAGCACCGGCGTCGGTTTTGGTGTTCGTCCGGCTGTGGGGTCCGCGTCCGCGCTGTTGTCGTACACATGCAGGGTTGTGAGGTGGGGAAGCAGTGCGATGAGGTTGAGACGGCTATGCGCGTAGCGCCGATGAATGTCGTGCGCAGGGATGTCGTGCCCGCCTTGGCTGACCCGTGCCCGTACCCGCTCGATGTGCAATTCCTGACTGGACAGCCCCACGTACCAGACGTGTACCTCCATGCCTCGTTCGGCGGCTTGCATGAGGAGGGTTGTGATGGTGCTCCCACCGAGGGTGGTTTCGAAGGTAAACTCAAGGCGCGCTTCGATCGCCCGCTTCAGCAGCCTAACGCCCTGGTGCCAGGCTGCGCTGTTGGCGTCTGGTTGAGTCAGGGTAGGGTCTTTCTCCCCGAGTGCGCGGGCGGCTTCGTCCGGATTGAAATACTCGCCTCCCTGTTGACGGACGGCTGCGCCGCCGATGCTGCTTTTTCCCGCCCCATTGACGCCGGCCAGCACATGTATGGTTGGCCGCCGGGAGGCGCTCATGCCCGCGCGGCGGAGGGAACGCGCCGTGCTTGTTTATGCACTGGTGCGCAATGCTTTCGGGCGGCTTTGACCGCGGCGCGCCCCAGTTCGACCGGAGAAGCGTTAAAGGCGGCCTCCACGCCCTTTCTCGCTTTTGACGTCTGCATGCGGGCCAGCAATCCGTCGAACTCCGCGTTCAGATTGTCGAGCGAGCGACCGCGTTCGTTCACCAGCGATTCAAACTCGGCGAACGAGAGGAGCACGGCCTTGGGCCTGTCGTGACGGGTAATAGCGACCGCGCCACTGTGCATGGCTTTCTCCAGGATGGCGCCGAACTCATTCTTGGCTTTCGTGGCCGCCACGGTGGAGATGTCCACAAGCTGTCCGTGGCTGTTTCTGAACGTGAGATTAGTCATGGTGACCTCGCGAAGGGTTCATATAATAACCAATCAAGCCAAATTGTACATATTAGCCATTAATCGGTCAAGTGTGGTATAGCGGGCGAGCCGTTTCTGAAAGGACACAGCACGTTCGGGACCCGTCATGTCTGAGTCCCTTCACGTCGGAAAGCCCTTCCTGTGCCAGCTCTCGACATTGGGCTGGAGGGTCATCGATCAGGGGCAGGGATTAATCCCGTCGCCCTCTGCCCCACAGACTAGATAGACTTACTCAGTCCGTTTCCTACATCTCAGAGTGAGCCAGACAACTCAGAACCCACAACCCATCACTCAGAACTTCCCCAAACTGGCGGGATGATTTCTCTAAGGGGAAAGCGTATTCTGCGGCGGCAGGTTTTGGCTTGAAGCTAGATTTCCGACACCGTTTCTGGTGTTCGGAACGGAGGCCGGTTGAGCTAGATTGCCGGTGAACTGATGCTCGCAAAGAAACATGAGTCGAAAGGGATCGCCTCGTGGCCGATGGAAGAGCGGCCGCGAGAGCGGATTCTGTCGAAGGGCGCGCAGGCGCTGACGGATGCGGAACTTGTCGCCATATTGATTCGGGTTGGTTTCAAGGGGACGAACGCGGTCGAAATGGCGCGGCAGTTGTTGAAGCAGTTCGGTTCGCTTCGGGCGATGGTGGAAGCTCCGGTCATCGCGTTGTTGGAGGTCAAGGGGCTGAAGGGCGCGAAGGCGGCGCAGTTGATTGCGGCGATGGAAATAGCGCGGCGTGTTTCGGTACCTGCGGAGCGTGGGCAGTTGGTGATGAAGAGCACGGCGGCGGCGGCAGAGTATTTGCAGGAACGCCTCGGGAGAACGCGCAAAAGTTCGATGCTTGGCTAAAGAATACTGCGGTAGGCTTCTACTGGATCGAGTACGCATGGAAGAAAGGGAATACTCCGAAACGCGGGGAGTTTAGCCCAGACTTCTTCATCAAACAGGCTGACCAAATCTTCGTTGTCGAGGTTAAGGGCGACGAGGAAATCGTGGACCCATCTGCCGATAACATTAAGAAACACGAATACGCTATAGACCACTTCAAGCGGCTCAACCAGTGGCTTGAGAAGGCGAAGATTTCGACGCGCTATCAGTTCAACATGATTTCGCCGAAGAGCTACAACGTTTTCTTCCAAAAATTCAGAGACGTAGAAGTTGTTGGCTTCCGTTCGGACTTGGATGTTGCGATGACGAAAGCGGCGAAAGCAGGGACCTAG
>JBDTPK010000538.1:0-2830 GCA_039932735.1 Nitrospirota bacterium | reverse complement strand
CTTGTTGGCCGGATCGGCAAATCCACCAGACAAGCCAGAAAAACCAGACAGACCAGAGAAACCAAATGAACCAAATGAGCGAGAAAGACGAGCGGCCTGGGGTACACGAAAATAAGCGGAAAATTACTGAGGGAGATGCTGAGAAGAACGGGTGATGGCTAGGCAGCTGAGTAGGTTCTCACATCAACCTGAACTCCTGCCTGGACTGCTTCATCCGCTTTCTTTAGCAAGCGAGCGGTGACGGCCTCCTCGACGTACTCTTCTCCGCAATTCTTACAGACCCGTGCCGGGACTCCTTTGATGACGATTGTTGCACCCTCACGCTCAAGAGTCACCGTTGCCGTTCCCGGCTGCGTCTCACCACTCTTGCATATTACACATGTCATCGAGGTTTCCTCCTCATGAATCAGGATTCCCATTCTGTGGTATCTGGCTGATAGACGGTTACAATGATCGTTTCTTGGAGCGGAGCATCATCGGCAACCACCACATGAATGGGGCGAGAACCAATCCACCCCAGGAACAAATGACTTGGAAAGGGCTTGTCTGTCGGATACGTTTCAATGGTTTCCCCCGTTGCGACCACCTGCTTGACTTCTTCCTCGCTGATTTTCTGTTGAAACATCCGCTGGATAGCATGAACCCGAAAGACTAGGCGAAATTGGCTCATTCCGTCACGCCCCCTGCCACACATTCCATTACGGTTGTTGAGAAAGGAGTCTAGCGCAACTCCAACTTGGAAGTCATCCAACTGGATGACCATGTGAGAAGCAGGAGAGGGCTAGCCAGGAGCAGCGGGACAAGCACCGCCGAAGACGTCGGAAGTAGTTCCCTTGGGCTCCACGCGCTGGTCTCGCGATGTGGCCCAGCGTTTCGCGACGAACCGTCGTGCAAAATGCGTGTTAACTGGTGGTGCAGATGGGCCGAGTCACGGTCTTGAAGGCATGACATTGGGGAAAGAGCTCATGGCGTATAGCCGATAGCGCGAAGTTCATGACAAAGGGCTCAGCGAGTTACCTCGCTGAGCCCTTCGATTGCAGGTTGTCCCGCTCGTATGACTACTCGATTACTTGATTTCAGCCTTGAGGTTGGCAGTTCCGCCATCAGTCACATCAACATCAAACTCCACTCTCTTACCCTTAGCGGCGAAAGGATGCCAGGCCACCACCTTGTGCTTGCCGGCCGGCACATCCTTGATCTCAAACGAGCCATCATCTTTCACGATAGCAAAGTGTGGGTTCGTCACCGGAAGGAAAAATCCCTGCATGAACTCATGCTGGTCGCACTGTAAACGATAGAACCCAACCTTCTCTGCTCCGCCACGGAACACGACCGGCTTATCGAGCTTGTCACCCTTTTTGGCCAACCCGATGTTGAAGCCGGTTGCGGAACTCGTACCCTTCACGACAAAGCTATGCGGATTATGCAGCACACCTTCAGTCGACTTGGGATCATCTGGATCGGCGTCATGGTTCTCGACCTTGAAGGACTTATTATTCACCACCACCCCAGCGAACGGCAGGAACTCGCAGAATTCCGCCACCACCTCAGTGCCCTGATACCCATCCATAAACGCTTTATCTTCGACGTCCACGACGGCAACCACCGCGTTCTTGAGGCCGCCATCCTTACCGACCTCGATCTGCTTCAGGAATCGCTTGTCCCCATCCATCAATTCCTTGTGGGGATTCTTAGGACAGAACTTTGGGTTTGGAAACTTTGAGAACAAAAATTCCTTTTGCTCAGACTTTCCAGCAAACGTCACCTTGCCGGAAATCGTTCCGCCTGCAAACGAGGTGAGAGGCGCCGCGACGAACGCGACGGCTGCCACACCAAATACGACTGATAGTACACTCTTCATGGGACTTCCTCCTTGTGATTAACAATAGACCCTGAATCCCTAGCTTGCTGTTCCCTTTCTATATCCACTCTTCCAATGAGAGAAAGGTGGAAACGGTTTCCTCTCTGGTGTGTTCGCTCAACGATATACTGGCAAGTCTGGTCGGGGACCGAGTATGTATATTAAATCCTACCGCATCCTGTCAATGTGAAACAAGGGGGTAAGAAGGCACGCTCCGAGGCACTTCCCCAGAGGTACCAGCCCGCATGATTCACGACGCCCCCTGGTGAAATGATTGAGGCTCTAGGAGCCTGTCCGACATTGTCCGTTCTCCTGCGGCGAATGATCCACGACCATCTGCGTCGTTCTCGGCACTGAAAAATCCTCAACGTATTTGCAGCTTGGAGTCAGACATTTAACGCAACGGATATGAGTACGATGTGTCCGTAGGCCGACCACCACACCATACCGGCGGCTTTCACCAACTGAGCGCGAGGAGGTTAGCAGAGGCCTGGCGCAAGGAACGAGACGCTCCGCCATGGCCCGGCAGTTGGGTCGAGCGCCGAGCACCATCGCCCGCGAAGTCCGTCACAATAGCGGGAAGAGCGGGTCTCGCGCATTCTCGGCAAGGACCCGCGCGAACGTACGGGCCTCCTCCCGCAACCAGAGCAAGAGTCGGTTGACGCGCGACGATCGCCTGCGAGGATACGTCATGGACAAATTGCGGACGCACTGGTACCCCCGAGAGATCGTCAAACGCATCGCCGTAGCGTATCCTGATGATATGGCCATGCGCGTCTCACACGAGGCCATCTGCCACGATCTCGATGTCCTCCCTCGCGGATCGCTGAACACCATGCTCGTCAAGGCGTTACGGCACGCGCGTGCATACCGGAGAACGCGGAAGAGGAGGACCCACCAGGAAACACGCGGCAAAATCGTGGAGAGGCGCTCGATCGAAGCGCGACCTCCTGAAGTGGCTGACCGCGC
>JBDTPK010000537.1:0-2832 GCA_039932735.1 Nitrospirota bacterium | reverse complement strand
CGTCGTTGTCGCGCAGCGATTTGCCCTTGAGATCGAGCCGGTGGCTGGAGTGGACGACGCGGTCCAGGATGGCGTCGGCGACGGTTGGGTCGTTGAGGTAAGCGTGCCAGTGATTCACCGGTAATTGGCTGGTGATGATGGTCGATCGGGTGTTGACGCGGTCGTCGATAATCTCCAGCAATCCCGCTACCAGGTCACCCCCAGCCATCACCACAGCCCTTCCCGCCTGCCCGCCAGTATCACTTGAAGGGGATCCCGTGCGGCACCCGATGGGGGTCGGCATCGGGTCCGCCGACGGGTGCCCCTGGAGACGGCTTTGGGGCAGGTTGAGTCGATGCGGTCCCGGCACGGTCATCTTCGGAAGTCGGTCAGTCCACTGGCAGAAGTGGGAAGGCCCGAGCAAATGCTCCTTTCACATCAGAAAACCGTTTTCCATCAAGGGGCATGCGGCAACTCACAGTGTTCATTACCTGATATCCGGCGCCCATCATCAACTCCGCCAAGGCTTTTTCCATGCCTGCGACAACATCGCGACGCTTGTCATGCTGGTGCCGTGTCGTGGCTTTCGACTCCCGCAGTACAGGACCTAGTGCGACTAGACGAAATTTGCATCGCTCCGGCGTAATTCTATGATTCCGCAGATGTCGCCGTAGCATATTGCTGTTTTCGGCAAACCCGAGATGTTGGCCCATACGATTGAATGGCGACTGCGCATTGGTCGATGAACTGTCGCCCGTGCGTCCCACGTAATACAAGCGTTTGCCCACTGGCGGCGAAATCTCCCAAACGTAAAGCCAGAAACCCCGCTGAAGAAGCTCTCCGCCGAAAGTAAGTTCTTGCAAAGTAGCGGCCATTTCTTGGATTGCTTTCGCGTTTCGAGTTGGGGAATATTCACAATGAGGTGGCCCATGCGGCATTGCGTCGTCCTCGGCAATTCAACGGCAACACAATGGCCACGGCCCTCAGTAACGACAGAACGTTGGCTGGGATGACATTATCTGGTACCAACTAAATCGGGACGTCAAATAAGTTCGAAGAACTGTGCAGTTTGACGGGGTCCTTCAGGCACCCCTTCACCGCCCCCCCTCGCGCCGCCTCGCTAGTTTCAGTTGAGGGAACCCCGTGGGCATCCGATGGGGGTCGGCATCGGGTCCGTCGAGGGGTGCCCGTGCGGACGGCTATGGGGCAGGGTGGGGCAGTTGCGGTTCAGCGACGGCAGTCGAGTGGCGCAGTGACGGCGACGAGTCGTCGGGTGCGTCGAGTGTTTCGGCTGCGGATGATTCCGCGCGGGGTGGAGGGAGGGGGTGGCAGAAATCCCCGATTCTGGAGCCGCGATCGGTGCCATCGTGGCAGCCGAACGAAGATGCCCTGGCGATGAGTGGGTTTTTTGCCGGCCCTCCCCCCATCGACGCAGACTGACACCGACCCCTGCGGCACCGCCTGAAAAAACTGAATATCTGAAATCCTGCGAACTCTAAAATCCTCAAAATCACCCACTTGATTCCGTGAAGACCACCAATTGATTGGCGGCGTAATACTTTTCAGACGATTCCAATCCCTCGTGTGAGAATAGTCTTCCGGTCGCGGGACCGGAACACATCTCATCGGGTTTGGACAGGGAAATCATGACCGACATCACCACGCGCAAACTCGGCCCCAGCACCATGGCCATTCATGCCGGAGAAGGTATCGACGCCGTTACGCGTGCTTCCTCGCCGAATCTCGCCATGTCGGTGACCTTCGCGCCCGACGAAGTGACTGGATTTTCCGCGCGTAACCGCGCGAATTATGACGGATTCGTCTATGCCCGGCTGTCCAATCCTACGGTGAAGCAACTCGAGGACAAGCTCGCCGCTCTCGAGGGGAGCGAGTCATGCCAATGCTACGCCTCTGGAATGGCGGCGAGCCACGCGCTGCTGCTCGGTCGCCTCTCCCAAGGCGACCACCTTGTCATATCGGACACGAACTACGTCGGGACCGCCGAGCTCGTCCGCGATAGCCTGCCGCGCTTCGGGATCGCGGTCACTCCCGTCGATACATCGGACCCACAACTGGTCGCCGATGCGATCCGGCCTGAGACCAAGATGCTGTGGATCGAGACACCAGCCAATCCGATCATGCGGCTCTCCGATGTCGCAATTCTCGCGCAACTCGCGCATGCAAGGGGCGTACGCGACGTCGCGGTGGATTCGACCTTCGCCTCGCCCATCGGTCTCAATCCCATCGCGTTGGGCGCTGATTTCGTGATCCACTCACTCACCAAGTATATCGGCGGACATGGCGATGCGATGGGCGGCGCGGTTCTCGGGCGCAAGGCCGATCTCGCCGCGCTCAATCTTGAAGCCAACGTGCATTTCGGCGGCGTTCTCTCGCCGTTCAATGCCTGGCTCATAATGCGGGGTGCGGCGACCCTGCCGATCCGCATGCGCGTGCATCAGGAAAACGCCCTAAAGGTTGCCGCCTATCTCGAAACGCATCCGCGCGTGCGCCGGGTTTTCTATCCGGGTCTTGCCTCACATCCGCAGCATGAACTGGCCCGCCGCCAGATGCGCAATTTTTCCGGCATGATGACATTTCAAGTGGAGGACGGCGAAGCACTGGCGCGGCGAATGGTCGAGAAGCTCGAGATCATCCACTATGCTGTGTCGCTCGGGCATCACAGGAGCCTCGTCTACTGGATTCCAACCGCCGCGCTGATGCGCTCGACCTTCCGGCATGAAGGAGACTTGCTGCGGCGCTATCGCGATTACGCGGGCGATGGTGTGTTCCGCTTCTCCATCGGCCTCGAAGACGACTGCGACATTTGCGCGGATCTCGACAGGGTGCTTTAGC
>JBDTPK010000536.1:0-2833 GCA_039932735.1 Nitrospirota bacterium | reverse complement strand
ATGGCTTTGTCTCCGCTGTGATCGGCCTGCATGACGGCGCCGTGAATTCGCCCAGTCTCATCATCGCGGTCCAAAGCTACAGCGGGCAGCACGAGCGCAAGTCCCGCAGCCGAAATCATCAGCCAATTGTTATACATGACATTTCTCCTTCGCAGATTCAACTTCTTCTGGAGCGAGTGAAGGCATCGCTGGGCCAATCCACGATTCAAGGCCGAGGTTCTTCACTCGCCGGGAACAGGATTACCTGCTGCTCGCGTCCTGCCATATGTAAAGCGACATGAAATGGGCGCGTCGTCTCTAGTATGTCCCTCCCCCTGGTGACTTCCTCCGTTGTGCCATGAGCCATGAGGAGAAACTTATCGGACTTGAGCGCGGTCTCGTATTCCACAACGCTGTCCTTAGGGATGCCGATGCTGTACAGCCCCGCGCCGAGCGCACTCAACCCGCCGACCACAACAGCACCTTCCAGAGCGCCGATCATCCAGGCGACCAACGGACCGGCTACCAAGATCGGTCCGAGCCCTGGAATGGCGAAGAAAGCGGCGCCGAGGAACATCCCCCAGATACCACCCCAGAAGGCGCCTTGCGCGCCCCAGTACATCATGCGATTGCCGGTGTTATAGTAACCGACGACGTGCTCGTCGGTATGGTAGTCCTTTCCCACGATGGACATTTGTTTCATGTCATACCCAGACTTCTGGAGTTCCTTCACTGCTTCCTCCGCTTGGGTGTGAGTTCCGTAAATAGCTACAACCGAGTTCATTCCAGACATGATTACCTTCCTTTTTTAGACTTTATGTTTTTGCATTCTCTTTGACATCACGACGCAATGGCGTCAACTTCGCGAACGACTTCTGAGAACTTCCCCGTCATTGCGGTCGGCTGCTTCCTGGCATCGAATGCACAAAGGAGTCCAGGGTACGGCCTGCAGACGCTTCCGTCCGATCGCCCGCCTGCAGCACAGGCAGACCCCGAACGCATCTTCCGTAGTGCGGACCAGCGCAGTACGAATGTTACGGAAGAGGCTATGGAGCCGGCCCAGAGTGGCCGTGTAGAGTTCGCGATCGGCAGCATGCCAGATTTCCTCCAGCACGTTATCGATCTTCTCAATATCGATGTTTTGCATTGTGCGCCGTTATCCCCTCCTTTGCGACCAGTTCTGCGCGGGAAGCAATTCGAACGTCTCGTCACGTCATCGCGGCCGCAGGGCCGTCATCTCTTTTTCCGCCCGAGCCCAGTCATCCTCCGCTGACCCTTCGGTGCGGCCTCGGGCTTCCCAATACGAATACGCCAGCCGTGCGGTTTCAAGGTCTGGGGCGTTATCGCCGCTGGGTGCCGTCCCGGGGGCGCTCCCATTAGCCGCGTGTTCTGTCTGTGAAGTATGGTGTTTTGACATAGAAATTCGATTCCTCTCATGTTTTGTGGTGCTGCGTTACTCATTGCGGTTGAATAGCTGGTGCGGGGCCGCTCAGCAACCGCTTGAGCGCGTCCATCGACTTGCCGAAATTCTCCCAGTTTCCTTGCTGCATTGCTTTCTGGGCGTCATCGAACTGCGCCCTCGCCCGGCCCAACTCCGGTTGTCCGCCAGGCGTCTGCGCGGAGGTCTGGGGTTGGGCGGAACCGAACACGGCCGCGATTGCCTCATCGAGTGTGGGCTCCATCGCGACTTTGTCTCCCGAAATCACGATCACGCGCTTCAGTTGAGGGAAATCCGTGCCTTCCGCCGTCAGATACACCGGCACAACATACATAAAGGAGTTCTCGATTGGTACCGCGATCAGGTTTCCGCGAATGACTCGCGACCCTTTCTGGTCCCACAAAGTGAGTTGCTGGGCGATAGCAGTGTTCTGATCGATCATTGCCTCTATCTGCATCGGACCGTAGATCAGTTTGTCCTTGGGAAGTTGGTAAAAAAGCATCTTCCCGTATTCGGGGAAATCGCTCCTCGCGGCCAGCCAGGAGATCATGTTGTTTCGCTTCTGAGGAGTGAAAGGCGTCATCAGGAGGTACTCTAGTTGATCGCTTCCAGGCAGCTTCATGAGGATGTAATAGGGCTTCATGGGTGCGACTTTGCCCGCATAGTTTTCCTGCGGAAGCACCCACAGGTCCTCCCGGTTATAGAAGACCTGCGGAACCGTCATGTGGAATGTCCTGTACTGGTCGGCCTGGATGGAAAAGAGGTCCTCCGCGTATCGCAGATGCGCCTTTAGATCGGGCGAAAGCTGATTCAAGTCCAGGAAGACACCCGGAAACGCACGCCGGTAGACCGCCAGGATGGGGTCGTTCGGATCCATGACGTAAAACCGAACGGTTCCGTCGTACATGTCCACGACGACCTTGACGGAGTTGCGAATGTAGTTCAGCCCCGCCTCAAAGTCGGCCGCGTGGGGGCTCGAGTAGGGGAAATGATCCGAGACGGTGTAGGCATCCTGGATCCAGTACAGTTTGCCCTCGCTGACCACTGCGTACGGATCCTTATCCAGGCGTAAGAACGGTGCGATCTGCTTCACGCGCTCCTGAACACGCCTCCAGATCTGAATCCTGCTCTCGGGCTGGAGATAGGACGTAAAGAGGATGTTTACGTCTGCCTGAGTCCATGTGAACAAGAGCCGCTTCCACAGGCTGTCGAGCGGGATACCTCCAGTTCCGGTGTAGCTCGTGTAAACATTCTGGTTCCCTTTGGGGTAATCGAATTCTTTCACACCGGTCGCTACAATCCGATATCCAGGCATCGACTCGCCATAGTAGATGGAGGGCTGCGTTACGGTTAGGCCGTAAGTCGATTCGGGGGGGATGTTCTCGACAACGTATTGCGGAAAGCCGCCTCCGATGG
>JBDTPK010000535.1:0-2834 GCA_039932735.1 Nitrospirota bacterium | reverse complement strand
ACGGCGTACGCAGTTCGTGCGAGGCATCGCTGCTGAACTGGCGGATCTGCCGAAAAGAGGTTTCGAGCCGATCGATCATGTCGTTAAACGTGTTGGTCAGACGCCCAATTTCGTCGGCCGAGGCCGGGACCGTCAGTCGTTGTGTGAGATCGCCTGCGGCAATGCGTTGGGCAGCCAGCGTGATTGCGTCGACCGGCCGAAGGGCTCGGCCGGCCATGAACCAGCCGCCGGCGAGCGACACGGCCAGCGCGATGGGCATACTGACCAGCATCACGAGCAAGAGACGGTTCAGGGTCTCTTCGACGGAATCCATCGAGGTACCAACCTGGATGATGTAGAGCAGATTGCCTCGATAGATGATGGGAACCGAAATGAGGCGTAACGACGGCTCTTTGGGGTATTTCGCGAATTCAAGAAGCGTGCGGCCTGAATAGGCGACCTCCAGGGCCTGGCGACTCAGGGGCATCTCATGTTGCTTCATGTTCGGCGAGCGAATGGTGATGGTGCCGGAAGGACTGAAGATCTGAAAAAACTTATCGATGCGCGCCAGCTCGGGGAACTGCGACATCAGTTCATCTTCGTCGATGAGAGGGAGGAACCCACGTTCTTCCAGCGACCGAACGGCCGCTGCCGCGGTTTCCACCAGCGATTCATCGACCGCCTCGCGGAGGCTTCGAGCCGTCACCAGGTACAGAATCGTGGAAAAGATGATGAGGATGAGCGCGAGCGCGGTGCCGTACCAGAGCGTGAGCCGGAGGCGAAGCGGCATCAGTCGACCTTCATCATATATCCGCTTCCGCGAATCGTGTGAATCAGCTTCTTTGAGCGCCCCCGGTCGATCTTGTTGCGGAGGTAATTCACGTAGACATCAATGACATTCGTGAACGTATCGAAGTCCTGATCCCACACATGTTCTGAGATCATCGGACGGGTCAACACGCGGCCCGTATGGCGCATCAGATATTCAAGCAGGGCATATTCCTTCAAGGTGAGGTCGATCCGCTGGCCGTCTCTGGTCACTTCGCGCGTGGCCGGGTTCAAGGCCAGATCGTCGATTTGGAGCACGCCGGGACTCTCGGTAGAGCCGCGGCGTAGCAGGGCGCGAATACGGGCGAGCAATTCGTCGATGGCGAAGGGCTTGGTGAGGTAATCGTCTGCTCCTGCATCAAGGCCCTTGACCCGTTGGTCTACCTGCGATTGAGCGGTCAGAATTAAGATAGGGGTTTGGACCCGGGCCTGTCGGACCCCCTTGAGGATTTCCAACCCGGACAATGACGGCAGCATTAAGTCGACGATCAGTAAATCGTAGTTGGTGTTGAGGGCCATCTGAAGGCCCTTTGCACCGTCTTCACTGAGGTCGACGGCGTAGCTCTCTTCTTCAAGCGCGCGCTTGATGAAGCAGCCGACTTTCGTTTCGTCTTCAATGACTAGAATACGCATAGATCACTCTGCTGAAAAAATCCCTCCACCTTCGTTCTCAGTCGCTCAGAATCCTCACGTACCCAACCGCGTAGGTTCCGGGGTCTTCGCTCCCTGCGGCCTCGCTGGATGGCTTTTTGATCAGCCTGCAGAGTAACACATACCGGCCTTTCACTGAGATTGAAAAGCCGGCAACTCTCTCTCAAAGCTAAGGAATTCTCCGAGTAGATCCGCTCCCTGTTTGTCGTTAGGCCCTCGATCCTCGTGGAAGTATCCGTTCCTGATTCGATATAGACGTGTCCAGGTTGGTTTTCTGAGAGAATCTATCTTGCCAGCATTGGCAAGTCGATCTATGACTTCACTGAGTTTCAAACGCGAACCGAGCTCGACCACTTTTAACTTTTGCGCGATTCCCCTGATAAGGATTCAGATCTGTAGCAAGCAATTAAACCAGCCAGGTCCGAATGAACATTTTCTAGGGCCTGAGCCAATTGAGAGTGCGACAGTTGAGAAAGTGGGCCAACAAGATTCTTGGCTCGTAAGCGAAGCATGAAGAGGTCATTGAAATACAGGCCCTTGATCTCTGAATCTTGGAGTGTACCGAAACATCTCTCGTGCAGGACGCATAATGCCATGTCAACATCGGCTAGGCGAGGCAGCGAATACGCTTCGCGAATATTGCGGAGGTCACCGGTATAGTTGAGATAGGTTTCGACTGCATCACTTCCTCTTCGACATCAAGGACACGTTAACAGGTGGGCTGATAATACCGTAGTGTTCTGGTCGGACGAATCGAAGTATAATTGATAGTAGCTCGCTTGAACGCATCCAAGAGGTCTCGTAAAGTTTGAGCCTCATTCTTTGGTAATTGCCAGAAGTTAAACCTTTTGTCTCTGAGTACTGACACAATACGGTCTTGGGGAGGGAAAGCCCAATAGTCCTTGAACCACCAATGTTCTGAGGGTTCAAAGTATTGTAAGTCTGCATAGGTAAGCGGTTTCTCCCCTCGAAGATGCCCCACCGAAATTTCAATTGCGCGGAAGTTGTAAGGCCTGCCATATTTTTTCTCGCTGACCTCGCTGTACGTATTCAGGCATGCTTGGAGGTAGGTGTCCGCCGCTTTTCTCATGGTTTGGCCATACTATTAGTAGTTGTGCGACAGATCTGTTGAGGCCCAAAGAGCCTTGTGCAGAGTCGTCAGTGAACGACTGGTGCAAACAACAGAACGAGACAAAGCTGATTGCCAAGGGCTCCGGACAACCTTGTTAACCCGTTCTCCCCATGTTATTCGAACCCCAGAATCTGTTTGTTCCCTTTTCAGGACGATAACTGTGTCATCTTGGAACCTTGCCAGAACTTTCACAACCATCGTATCTTTCATAATCACTGGTCCGGGAACACCGTGATTCGCGAAA
>JBDTPK010000534.1:0-2835 GCA_039932735.1 Nitrospirota bacterium | reverse complement strand
TTCACCTGGAGAACAATGTACTTTTTCCGGCGGCAGTAGATCTTGAACGCAATGCTCTGGCGGGTGTCTAGAGGCAGATCAGGTGTAAAACGTCTTATTTTGTAAGTCTTTCCGGCGGCAGCCATATGTGTGCATGAGTGAATATTCAAGCTCTCCGCCTTCGTTGATCGAACGGGGCGTTTCAGGGGCAGCGTGACTCTGGATTCGGCCGGGAAATGAAAATTGTTTGAAAAGTCGCTTTAAGCCTTCGGCATCAAGCGTGATGTCCGGGTAAACCTCGCTTTAGGTGCCTTCGAGATAAATATTTGCGACTACTCCTATGGACCTCCATGGCCGGGACCGGCAAGGAAGATAGTGTCCAAATCGTGCAGCTTTATCAAGCGATTAAGATGCAGAAGATAATTCGCTGCCCGAGATTTTATGTGTTACAACTGCGGATGTCAGATGCCCAATAACGATATGGGCAAAGAAGAAAATATTACAAACAAGAGCTTTGAGGCGGCGGCCGGTGCGATGGGGCAATCGGTGAAAGAAGCCAGGCAAAATGCGCTTCAGTTATTGGAAAAAGTCTTTGCCTCCGCCGACGAAAGCACGGATAAAACCTGGAAACCTGACTAAAAACGAATTAAAAATCTGGACAATTGGCCATTCGACGCGAGAAGTGGCGGAATTTCTGGAATTGCTTACTGTCAACAGGATCGAAGCGGTTGCGGATGTACGGAGCTATCCGGGTTCTCGCCGATATCCGCATTTTAACGCTGAGGCATTAAACGAGTCCCTGCCCGAAAACGGAATAGAATATGTGCCCATGAAACAGCTTGGCGGACGCCGCCAGTCGCGGCCGGATTCGCAGAACACAGTTTGGCGCAACGAGGCATTTCGCGGATACGCGGATTACATGGAAACCGCTGAATTTCGAGATGGCATAGGCGCGCTGGTGGAACTTTTACGGCGAAAGCGAACCGCTATCATGTGCGCCGAAGCGGTCTGGTGGCGATGTCACCGGTCGATGATATCGGATTATCTGAAAGCGTCAGGCGTCACCGTCGAACACATAATGGATGGTGGAAAGAACGTGATTCACCCATACACTTCGGCGGCGCGGCTTGAGGACGGAAAATTAGTCTATGGACCTGGGGAGTGAAATGAAGATCTTGGGCTGGATCCGCACAACGCTTGTTATCTTCGCTTACTGCCCGCGCGGATGTACTGGAGCACCCGCAGCCATTCTGCCGAGGTGAATTGACTGCCCTGCTCAGAGTTGAAGATGCCGGGGCGGCCTTTGGCCATCGCTCGTTTCAAAGCCCCGACGAAAACACTCGATTCGAGCGAATTAGACACTACGAACTCAACCACAAATCGCGAATGCGAGTCCATTATCGCAAGCCTTTAAGTAATTCCGCCACGCAATCGGATGTAAGTAATGTCGGTTACCAGTTCCTGGTCTCGCTCACTTATCTCTACTCCTATCAATAGATACGGAAACTACAGATGCTGCTTGTCCGCTTCGACAGATTCGGCATCGGTGAATTCCGCATGTGCACCACCTATTTGGGCGGTGATGTTGGCACGTCCCCAACAAAGCAAAATCGTCAGAAGATTGTGAGGGGTCTCTATAATCGTTATATGTCTTTATTCTATGGATGCGAGATCCGTCCGTAGACGATCATCATGAAAAACTCACTCATGATCGAGTGTCCGGCAACGGATCCAATTCCAATCGAATACTCCCCGATTCGATACCAGATCACACCTGCCCATATCCGAATGAACTCGCTTCGGTCTGAGCTTTTTAAACAGCCTCCCTGCTTTTAATTAATTAATCCAGGAAAAATAAGGCGGCTGACAGGAGCGCTGAGTAAGGTGATTGGTCGTGACGGACTTTCGCCGAAAAAAGTGTCTGCCCATAAAAGCAGGTTCGCCGCCATCCTTTGGCAATAGTAAAGAGAGAAAATAAGCGGCTGACAAAAATACGGAGTGAGCAAACGATGGAGATTCTAAACAGCGGGTCATTTATCACCCTTGACGGCCGGGAAAAGATCGAGCAATTGATCTTCACGGCCAAAGAGCTTGCGAAGGCCGCGAGTCAGTCGGAAGGCTTTGTGAACGCCGGCCCTTCCAACCAGAGCCTGGCTCTTGAAATGTGGCAGGGCACCGAGTATATGTGCCGGGCCCACGAAGAGGCGACGATCAAGAATATCTTCCTGAGTAATTTCCTGCAGAATCTGCGGGATATCGGAATGCAGAAGCCGTCGCAGCAGGTTATTGCAGAAACAAAGCCCACTGAGAGCAGTCCGGCTGTCCCAGTCGAATCCGAGCCGCAAAGGGATGAATATCTCGGCGTAGTTGCCTCAGATTCGCACGACAATTACGAACGGACGCCGCGTCCTTCCTACGCGGATGAGTGCATACCGGAAGCCGAGGCCGATATTGTTCAAAGTGACAGTGGATTTGAACCCGCCGTTTGCGAGGCAGACGCTGCGGCTGAAGCCGTGGAAAACGTTTCCGACGCGGCGCCGGACCCTCCTATCGCTAATGCCGACCGTCAAGTTACCACTGGACCCGTCACAACCGAATCGATTGCAAGCGAACCAACGGTCAATGAATCGGTAGTAATAGCTCCGGCACTAAACAACCCGGAGACTGATGGATTAGTTGCGGGTTCCGTTGAAGCGATCGTCTTACAGGAGAAAGAGCCTTTCCAGTTCGATGCCTGCACGGTGACGACCGTCATTCAACTACTGCCTGAGCAAGCCGGTGTCCGGAAATGTGTCATTAGTGTAAGAACTCACGATTTTTCTCCCCAAGTTGTCGTTGGAGAATTGAGATCGACGG
>JBDTPK010000533.1:0-2840 GCA_039932735.1 Nitrospirota bacterium | reverse complement strand
GTGGTGGAGTATCAACGTGACGGTGCGCCGGATGAAGCCTTTCTGGATGATCGAGCACTCATGGTTGCAATTTAGAGTTGATCGGACAGATGGCGTCGGAAGCGACCGGCAGGTCTCGACCCAAAGCGGACGTATGGGATATATTTATCTTTGATCAAATCCCCTAAATAATCTTGGATGGGAGAACAAAACTAATCATATGATAGCGCGGCAGCTTGAAACCATTATCGAAGGCCAAATATCAAAGTTTGCCATTTCAAACCAGCCTTGGGGACATATCGCGCAACGTTTTGAAAGTCTTCGCGCATATGGACTCTTGCCCAAAGGCCGTGTAAGAAATTCACAGCATCTCACGCATGAACAAATTGCGTCAGGCATATTATCCATTGTCGCGTCTAATGTTGGGTTTTCCGGGCATACTGCATTGATATTGAAGGCACTAAAGCCTGTGGGTGGCGCAAAGGTTTCGTTCAACAAGGGAGAAACGTTTGGTGCGGCTTTAGAGGCTATTTTAAAAAACGAGGATAGCGCACTTGAACACTTAGTAAAAGTATCGGTATCTGATAGTGAGATTTATACAAATAGTCATTGTCGTTGCGCCATTCATTACATGCTGGATGATCAGGAAAGAATAGCTTACTACGTCCATGCGTATGCTGTTTCACTGTTATGTGACGGTGCTGAAAAGGATTATGATCCTTCCAAAATCACATCTTCAGTAATTAACGAAATAGTTTTCTATCCTTCATTTTTCCGCTCTATCGAGAGGAGCCTAGAGCACGAAACCTCTATGCCTTCTATTGAATATCCTGAAGAGCCTGAAACCGATGACGAAATAGAAAGACAGCAAAGAGCAAAGTATTTAGGCATAACGTCAAGCTCTCGATTTCTAAATCTGGGAATCGATTGTCAGGTGACATGGCCGAGGCAAGAAACCTTAGTTCAGTTTGATGGATATAAACTTGTATTGATGCCCAAGACAAGAGAGCATACTACATCCATCCATGTTGACCTTCACCAAAATAACCTGACACATGAGCAGGCCAGAACAGTAATTCATCGTTTCTTGAGCATCCTAACATGGTGTGACGATCAATACGCAGTTCTTCAAGATGGCTGGTCAGGCAATCATGTTCCTGTTGCTGTCCCGAAAAGAAATTTAGCATTTGCGACTACCCACCATTGGTGTTTTGATAGGAAAAAACCAGACGACACGGATACAAGAAAGGCTATCGCCATATACCGAGAGGGAAGAAACGCAGAGCAGAACTTTCTCGTAGGCTTTGCCGTGCTCTCATATTACAAAATCATTGAGATACGTCATAAAAAGTTGAAGGAGAAATGGTTTAGAGATAATTACCAGGCTGTCAAAGACAAGCTGGTTAAAGAGATCAGAGTAAAGTTTGAAGAACACTGCGGTGATAAGAAAGTCGAGAAATATTTAACAGTTCTGTGTCGAAATGCAGTGGCACATGCCGGTGACCCCCATAACATTGACCCAGATGACGATGAGAAACTCGGAAGACTTTATGTTGCCGCCAAGGTTTTACATGAACTGGCGAGGCATTTCATAAGAACTGAAATGGAATTATCTGAATGCTATTTCGATGGTAGCTAGCTGCAATGTCCTCGCTTGAGATAACTCCAAAATGCAAAGTGCTTCGCAGAGAGCTGAATGCCGGCAAGGAGCATTACGACTGGTAAAATCATCCCATTGCTGGACGTCAGCCAAGAGTGGCGCATTTGAGGAAAAAGCCAAGAGATACTTACTGCCAAACTTATCCTGGCCTAATTTCCACTAATGGCCGAGAGCGGACAGCGCGCGACGGTCAATCTTGCCTTTCCCAGCCCGCATGATTCATGAACACTTCTGCTGCAATCGCAGTGTTTGAAAACGGAATCCCATGCGGACTCTTTCTTCGTGCCAGGATCATGCTAAAGGCGCTCGACCTAGCAAGCGCGGTGACGATGCACCTGGACGCGGTGGCCCGCCGTCCAGGCAGGCGGGCTTGCCGCTGAGTCGGTCAACACGCGGTGAAATAGTTGCCTTCACAATCAGGAGAAGGTGGGAGAGGGGCGGCTCCCACGCGGTTACTCAAGGCGTGGTTTCGTCTTTCCTCGTTTGGGCAAGACGAAGAAGGCAACGCTCTGTGGCGGATCACGGAGCAGGCATGTATCGGCTGACTTCTTCTCGTTGATGGGATCTTACAGTTTCCCTGCCAGCCAATAGATCACAATGCCGGCCACTTCCGATACGACTTCCCGAGTTTGTTGCAATGAGATATCGCTCGGCAATACTTCAAAGGGGTCGATAGTATCCCAGCTCTCTTGCGGGAGGTTTTGTGAGGCATAATCGCAGGGGGCCGGCGTGACGCGGAATCCCTGCTTCGTGAACACTGGAACGGCGCGTGGCAGATGGCTGGCTGAACTCACGAGTAGAATTGACGCGGTCCCGATTAGACGCTTGGCCCCAGTCGCGTTCTCGTAGGTGTTTCGGGCTTCTGTATCGATCTTTGTGGCGGACTCGGGAACACCGAGGTGGACCGCCCATTGTTTCATTTCGACTGCCTCAGGGGTACCAGTACCGAAGGTCCTGGTATCACCCCCCGTCAGGACCAACGTGTGGGCATAGCCTTGCTGATAGAGAGTCACGCCGCAAGTGGTTCGATTTCTGGAATAGGAAGAGGGCTCGGTGGTTGGCCGAAGCGAGCCTTTCTCGTTGATGCCTCCCCCTAATACGACGATGGCATCGAAGTGATCGGAGGGTGTCAATTGTGGGGGGGTGCGGGTACAGGCCGTACTTGACGAACTTATACAGACCGAAGAAGAATGGGGTCAGT
>JBDTPK010000532.1:0-2840 GCA_039932735.1 Nitrospirota bacterium | reverse complement strand
CTAGGTATGAAGGTGAAAGAACTCATCGAGCTACTTCAAGCCGATGGATGGTGTCAGTTGAGGATGAAGGGAAGTCACCGCCAAGCAGCCGGGCTCAAGAAGGAGCAGTGAAGCGCATGCAATACCTTGTTGTCGTCGAAAAGGGCCTAAGTTCTTATGGGGCGTATGTCCCGGATCTTCCTGGCTGCGTCGCGGCTGGCGAATCGAAGGAGGAAGTTCTCTCGCTGATTCGCGAGGCTATTGAGCTGCACATAGAGGGATTGAAGGAACAGGGTCAACCGATTCCGGCTCCAGCCTCCACAAGCGATCTCGTCGAAGTAGAAGCCGCATCACAACGCGTTCAAGAGCGGACGAGGAAAACGGCGGTGCGCCGCTCAAAGAGAATTTACGGGGTGGGCCCCATAGTTGTTCCGCCCCCCAATTCACATATAGAACCCGTGATCAATTGCCCCACAGTCGTACCCGATTGAAACGCCAACGATTATGGCTTTATGCTCGGAACATTCGACGGCGTGTTAGACGGACAGAACACGGCCGACTCGACTCTGTATGTGGATCGGCCTAAACATTGTTATGTTTCAGGGAAATCGGAGGAAAACACAATGAGCACGAAAGAGCTGTTAGGCGAGGCAATAAAACTGAAACCAGAGGAACGGTTCACCTTGGTTGAGGGTCTGATAAAAAGCCTGGATACGGAGACATGCTCAACGTCCTGCACATCACCACCCAGAGCTCATCCGCCTCAGCGGCATCGACAGCCCTGAGAAGTGCATCAATACCATCATTCCCCCACGCCCCGCCTTGCGGTTTGATCGTCTCCCTCCTAGAATGAGCATCCCTGCGAGGCCACTATGCCCTTCTCGATTCATCCTGACTGTCGTTGCCCCATGCAATGCACTGTCACGGATAAAGCGAGCTATTTCAAGGCCAAGGCCCCGTATGGAATCTGTTGTGCTCCAGCTGGCGAATCGCGAGAGACCTTTGATCAATTTAACCATAGTTGAGAACGCAGGCTTATGAGGAGGAACAGCGATGCAAGGTAAGCAAATCAAGCAGTTCGAATTATTCACCTCACTGACCACTGATAGCTGCCGAATTGAGTTTCTGTTTACAGATGGGTCCTCTGAAATAATAGATATGCCTCCCGGCCGATATGCGGCGGCGGTAGCCACACTGAAAGCGTCCTCCATATCGTACTATTCCTATGATCCAAGTCACCAGGTACATTTCATTAGCAGCGTACCGAGTACACTGGGCAAGGGCTTTCCCGCAGCCGAACCTGGTCACTGAGACCGATTATTGACGATGACCTGCCTCCTATAAACCAGGCCGGATCTGGAGTGAAGATTTCGACCGGTGAAAGGAGGGAGGCAAGGCACGCACATGGTGTACGGCGGAAGAGATCATTAGACGGAAAAATCCCCCTCCCGGTAACGCGAGGGGCCTAAGGATACATAAACACGCCGTCCATCGCCACACTTCTAGAATGGGCCTCCCTGCGAGGCCCTCATGCCCTTCTCAGTTCGGCCTCACCATCGCTTCCCCGTGTACTGCGCCGTCACGTATAACCCTCGGCATTTAGCCAGAGTCGTAACACTAGGCCACTCCAGGTATGCACTGGAGTTAGAACTCAAGCTGTTAAAATAGTTTCCGGGTGAGAGACATGGCTGGCGAAATTAATGAAATCGGACACTCGGTGGAAAGATCATCTTTTGCCATCGGCACAAACGCGGAGTGCCAATGCGGATATCAGACGACATTTAGCGGAAGTCGTCCAGTGCCTGTGGTACTGATTGAGGTGGACGACGCACCCAGTCTATGAGTGGTATGCGATTATAAAGGAGGAGAGAAAGTGATGAATTACGAATACCTCCTCTTTTACGGGTTTGTAGCATTTGTCTTAGCGTTAATCATCCTGCGGGTCCTCATAGTGATAAAAAGAAAAGGAGGATAACACCTGGGGAGTGAGTGAAGTGCCCTCCCTTCGGAGCCGGAAGCTGACCCAGTCGTCGAACCGTTCCATGTGATCTCCTGGCGGCTTGACACCTCCCCACGGTCGGCATAGCCTGGCGCAGAGCTGCTCTCGCTCAGGAGTTAGAGCGGAAGGGGCTGCTGCCGAAGAGCAAATAATCAGGGACGAGAGCTGGGCCTGAAAAACCTGGTGCAGAAGCCGCTGCTTGATCACCGGCGAGGGAGGTCGAAAAATGATTTGGACGACACAGGCCCCCACCAAGGAGGGATGGTACTGGTTCAGTGAACTCGACGGGAACGACGAGCGTATCGTGAGTGTTTATCATCAGGGGCTCGATGGGAACAGACCGCTGACGGCGAGCGGCGAAAACTTCGCCCTGTTCGATCTCAACGGCCATCGATGGGCCGGACCCATAGAGAGACCGCGATGAGTGATCCCAAATGGACGACCGAGAAGCCGACGAAGCCGGGGTGGTACTGGTAACGTAGGGTGTTCAGAGACACGGTAGGCGAAGCGGAATGTGTGCGGCTGCGCGAGGCAATTACATCTGCATTGCACGATGACCGGCGATACATGAGAAACCTCCCACAGGACACCAGGCGTGTTGATTGGGGGATGCTTGATGTCGACGTGCAGCGAGGACAGGTCACGCTCTACGGCGAAGTCTTGACGGAGAGAGTGGACTGCCAGCGTGATCGCAAGCACCGTTCCTGGAGTCAGGGAGTGGGCCGACCGCATCATCATCATCGATAGGCCAATCTCGACTGGTTCAGCGTGAGGTCAGGACGGTGAGTCGAACTTCCGAAGAGTTTCCCCACGCTCGGCCTCGATCCGAGAGGTTCCCCACAGAGCACGGTCCTCGGAAGGG
>JBDTPK010000531.1:0-2840 GCA_039932735.1 Nitrospirota bacterium | reverse complement strand
TTGCGAAGATTAACGGGCGCTGGAACGCACCTGGTGCCAGCACGACCCGATCGGCACGAATATGCCACACCCGGATGTGCCCCGCAAGGGGCGGGGCCGAATTCCCAGGGTGGTTACTTCGCCGCTCAATGGCGACGACATAATTCTGGTCGTACAAGCCAACTGCAGTGCACCTGCACAGATAAGTGAGGTTTCCATGCGCGAGAACATCCCCCAGTGCAGATGGTAATTCCAGCCCAAGGTGCCGGAGATGACCACCAGGTCCTGGCTGGTCGTCGATCAGGAGAACCTCGCGGCCCTCACGCAGGTGCTCATCCGCCGCGATAAGTCCGGCAAGACCTGCCCCAATGACTAGCGTATCCACAGAGCGATTGGTCTTGTCGTAGCGTGCTTCATCGGGAAACTCAGGCAGTGCACCGATGCCGGTAAGGCTGCGTGCAGCAAGTCCGTCCGCCACTTCAATGACAGTGGCCGGAAGCATCGATTCCTTTGTACCTGATACCAGCTGAACAAGTGCATTGGGTTCCTCAACGCCCAATCCGACGACACCGCGCGGACGGCCATGGTAGGTACTGTTGGTTATTGACAGCATGCCACTTCGCAGCAAGGCAGCCACCATCGGCTCACCCTGACGCCCCTTGTAGATCTTGTCATCAAAACTGAATGAAACTTCGCTCATGACGTCGAGCCCTCCTGCCCAATGTTACCGGGCGCTTTTGGTTGCGTGGTGAAGGGAAGCCATGCCGGCCCGATCTCATGGGTAATGGTATTGCGCCAAAGGTTGAACCACCGGCCACATCCGGCGAAGTGCACCCATCGCTCAGCAAGCCATCCTCTCGGATTGGCACGGATATGAAGGTATTTCGCCCATTCGCTGTCGGTCAACTCATTGGGATCTGGGTATGCTACCCCGGCCTCAGCTCCGTAATGGAACTCGGTTTCGTTGCGCAGGCCACAATGGGGACAAGGAATGTGAAGCATAAAATAGTTTTTAGTGGGCAACTCCGGCCGCTCCATGTTCGTCGATAAGATGCCCCGTCACGAAGCGGTCAAGCGTGTAGGGCCGGTTCAATTCATGCGGGGTGCCGTGTGCCATCGTGTAGGCCATCACCCAGCCCGAACCAGGCGTGGCTTTGAAACCACCTGTTCCCCAGCCGGTGTTGATGTACAGGCTCTCCACCGGAGTGAGGCCGATGATGGGCGAGGCGTCTGGAGCGATATCAACGATTCCTCCCCAGGTCCTCAGCACCTGTGCACGGGAGAAGATAGGAAACAATTCCAGCGCAGCCGCCAGCTGGTGTTCGACCACATGGAAGCCACCGCGCTGCGCGTAGGAGTTGAAGGCATCGGTGCCTGCCCCCATCACCAGTTCACCCTTGTGGGCCTGGCTGACATAAACATGGACAGCACTGCTCATAACCACGGTGTTGAGCACCTGTTCAAGCAATGGACTGACCAGCGCCTGTAACGGCCTGCTCTGGATTGGAATAGAGAATCCGGCAAGATTGGCCAGCAGCGAGGAATGACCGGCTGCAACGAGACCCACCTTGCCGGCAGCGATGGTGCCCTGGGAGGTGTGTACGCCCTGGACCTTATTGTTGCGGATGTCAAAGCCTGTCACTTCGGTGCCCTGGATGATATCCACCCCAAGGTCGCTCGCTGCCTTCGCATAGCCCCAGGCCACCCAGTCATGTTTGGCGATGCCGCCACGCGGCTGGTAGGTGGCACCATGAACCGGGTACCGGACATCCGCGCTGATATTGACAATGGGCACCAGCTTCTTCACCTCAGCCGGAGTGAGCCACTCACTGTCGATGCCATTGAGGATATTCGCATAGAAATTCCGGCGTTTCGATCGCACATCACTAACTGAATGTGCAAGCATCAGCACACCTCGCTGGCTGAAGAACATCTCATAGCCGAGGTCTTCCTCCAGGGTCTCCCATAATTTTAGTGAGTGCTCGTAGATGGCCGTCGATTCGTCCCATAGATAATTCGAGCGGATGATGGTGGTGTTGCGGGCCGTGTTGCCTCCTGCGAGCCAGCCCTTCTCCAGGACCGCGATGTTGGTCAGGCCATGATTCTTTGCCAGGTAATAGGCGGTTGCAAGTCCATGACCGCCACCGCCTACGATGACCGCATCGTATGCTTTCTTCGGCTTCGCCGGCTTCCACAGCTGTGGAGGCTGCTCCGGGAGAGTGGCTGCCCGCCGTCGTCCGATCGTGCCGGGGGACATGGTATAGTGCGTATTCGTCATGATCTCAATCGTGTCATTTGTGGATCGTACTGCGGATCCGGTCCTACGGTGGCCGGGTAATCGCGGTCGAAATATCGGATAAAGAGGCCTGTACCATGCGTGCTCAATTCTGCGGGCACCCAGGCATAAGCGATTTGCTTGCCAATGGTGTGGCCGAAGTAGGCACTGGTGACATAACCCACCACGATGCCCTGATGCAGCACGGGCTCCTTGCCCAGAACCACATGCTCAGGGTTCTCAAGCACCAGGCATACCAAACGCCTGCTCAGTGCATTTGGATTCACTTCATTGAAAGCCTCAGCGCCTTTATATCCTCCACCCTTGCGGACCGCAAAGGACAGCCCCGCCTCATGGGGGTTGTGCTCACTGTTCATGTCCGTCCCGTAACTGCGATATCCTTTTTCCAGGCGCATGGAGTTGAATGCTCCACGGCCGGCTGCAATGAGTCCGTACTTCTTTCCTGCCTGCCACAGCGTGTCCCAGAGTTTCAGCGCAAGGTCGGCGGTGGTGTAGATTTCATATCCCAGTTCACCAACGTAGGAGAGCCTGCACAGCATCACCGGTACATGGCCGAGATATATGC
>JBDTPK010000530.1:0-2844 GCA_039932735.1 Nitrospirota bacterium | reverse complement strand
CGGGGTATCAAGGACTGCATTGAACAGTTTATGAACAGCGCACGGGCCGCCGGCGCTCTATGAACGGCTTGGTCTGGTATCGACGGGGTTCGACTTGGGCGGCGAGCTCATCGTGCAGGCCGGAAATTCAACTGTGGGAGGCATATGGACATGCGATGGTTCTCTGAGACCAGGCAGACTTGGTGTGGCCGGACGATCCTGCTCCTGGCTTTGTGCGTTGCCGTCGGGTGCAGTCCGGTGCCAAGAAAATATCTGCGTGAGGCGGTGCCGGACGTCACGCTGTCCAAGTTAACCGCGACACCCCAGGATTTTCGAGACCGGCTTGTCATCATGGGCGGCGTTATTATGCAAGAGGAAGAACGAGGCGATGCCCTCTGGTTGCACGTGGAGAATCGCCCGCTTGACCAGGATTACCAGCCTCAACTCCCACCCAGCCCAGACCATCCAGAAGGCGGCTGGTATTGGGTTGTCGTTGGGGATCATCAGAGTTTTCCAAATTCACACCACCATTGGGGCGATATGCTCGTCGTCGGCCGGATGACTGGTTTAGCGCCCGGGAAAGAACCCATTCTCAAGATGGTCTACGCACGAGGGCGAGGCATTCAGGCTGCTCATGACGCAGTGTGGGAAGACCTCGTGGATGCAAACTATACCCTCTCGCTTCCGGCAGGTGTTGATCGGAGGTGAGTTAGGTGAACAGTCCTTGCGTTGATTGGTACCGGTGTTCAGGGCTCCGCAGTGATCTGAGCTGGTGGGATCGACCATCATTGCCGCTTTGACGAAGAAATCCTGTGTGAGGCAGTCGTCGGCCTGAAGGTCATGTTGAACAGAAAATCGGTCCCCCTAGCCAGGCCGATCGCATGACGGTACAGTCTCACTGCCTCGTCCTGATCCATCTTCAATTCTTGTGCAAGAGCTTCGGCGAATGCCGTGGCAGCACTCCGTTCTCGTGACCTGCCAGAGGGGTTCTTCATCGTATCGTAGGTATCCCACATCGGGATTCCGGTGGCAATCTGCACCGTATCCGTGAAGGCTCGCCACAATTGTCGGTATTCCGTCGACTCGGCTTCAAGGTTCAAATCGCCGCCGAAGATCACTCCGACATAGTGCCTGTGCATCTGGCGGTGCTGGAGCGCGTTCATCAATGTGTCCATCTTCGTCTGGCGGCAATGCTCGTCCATTTTCAGCTCGGCCATCAGTTGATCGTAGTGCTGGAGATGGCCCTGACTGTGAGCTTCCATCCGTTCGTGCAACACCTTGGCATCTCGTTCGATGGCTGAATGCAAATACATGGTGGCGACAAGATAGGTCAGTCCTGTTGCAGGGGACTTCACTTCTGCCAATAGCGCATACCGTAGCTCCCCGAACTGCACACCCGCGTAGCCCCCGTACCCACCGAGTGGGCCGCTCAGTTTGAGGCCGTCTAACTTGAGAATCGTGAGTGGCGCTTTGGCCAATTGCTTGATGCGCAATGTGAATCGTGCCCTCTGTTGTTCGTCCGTTTCACCCTGGCGTACCCAGAGCTCGCTGACTGCCAACCCATGCAACGGATTGCAGGTGAGGACATTAAACGTGGATTGAAAGCCTCCCAGCTGCGGGGTTGACGCTATGAATCCGAGCATAACCTGACAGCCGGTCAGGAGCAGGCCATCGTTTCTATCATCAGTAGACAACGCCTCTACAACTTGAGTCGTGCGATATGGGCTCAATCTTCCTGATCTGTAAGTTCCCTTGTTCCTGTACGACCTCTCAATCACGCAAGAGGCGAGACTGGCGAGAAAAGCGTGACTGTCATCTGGCCTAAATGTCTCTCCTTTCTCGCCGGTTTCGCTTGGCTATCCTGCGGGGTCGTTCATCTGAAGCACGTCATGTAAGGACTGACGAGCCCAGGCGACTACGTGACAGCAGCGAAGAAGACATACCTGTAACGAAGAGAGAATTAGTTGCCGCAATCTTAACCTCAGATCGAAGAAGGAGACTTGTGATGATCAGTACAGCTACCGTCACGTTGCGAACAGAGAGTGAAACCGCCTTGAGCGAGAAACTGCAGGCTCTGGGAACATTCATGACCCGCTACGGACTGGTGGTGGTCTTTGCCTGGATAAGGGCCATGAAGTTTACAGCTTATGAAGCAAGCGGCATTCAACCGTTGGTGGCCAATAGTCCCTTGATGAGTTGGCTCCACAACATTTTCAGCGTACAGGCCTTTTCGAACTGGCTCGGCGTACTGGAAATTGCCATCGCCGTGATGATTGCAGTCAGGCCGGTCTCAGCAAAGATCTCAGCCGCCGGCAGCGCGCTGGCTGCGGTGCTGTTCTTGGGGACCCTCAGTTTCATGCTGTCTACGCCGCCTGTATGGGAGGCCACCTTGGGCGGGTTCCCCGCTCTTTCGGTCGCGCCGGGACAATTCTTATTGAAAGACCTGGCACTCTTGGGCGCATCGATCTGGACGCTGGGCGAAGCGCTCACCAGCATACGTCGCGAAAGCTAGGGTCGGCCTGTAGATAACGATAGGAGAACATACGATGAGAGCCATAGCGGTACTTCCCGGAAAGCCAAACTCGATTCATCTTGCAGAATTGCCCAAGCCCTCAGTCCATGAAATTCCCAATGGTCGAGGCGTGTTGGTGCAAGTGCTGCAGGTCGGCGTTGATGGTACGGATAAAGAGATCAACGCGGCGGAATATGGGCAAGCGCCTCCCGGCTATGATTTTCTGGGGCGGTTTCAAGTTCCAAGTGCAACAGGTGAATGAGGGCGCAATTGCGCATAGACTTCCAGGGGCGTGGCCAAGTCGAGACATTTCCTCGGGCGCGTATTCAGGCGATGCGCGATGACGTTCAACT
>JBDTPK010000529.1:0-2848 GCA_039932735.1 Nitrospirota bacterium | reverse complement strand
GCACACGGGAGGGCATTCTACAGAATGTATACACTTAAATCAAAACTGCTCTAGCACCAGACAGGATGACTTCATCGGTCGGATGTTATGGGCCTTGAGTGATAAACGAGCATTGCCCGCAAAACGCTTTGCCGAGCTTGACCCTGCCCCACCGCTCGATTGGTTGGAACCTTTAGCCAAGACCTGTTTAGGACACAGTGATCTCATGCGCTTCGGGGTAATGCCTGTTTCCAAGAAAAACGACAAACTCACCTACAGCCTCTTGCAACGTCCCACTCCCTATACGAGTGCACCCTGGAGGACGCTTGTGCATTATGACTTCGCCGCTAGCCAATGGGATGAAATCATGTCCCATCTTGCGCACTGGCTCACACGTCATCTTCACGATCCAACACTTATTCTGTGGGTGGCCAAGGAAGGAGGGACGCTCCATCCAGAATTCGCCAGGCAAGTTACCCAAGCGCTTGAGAAAATCCCACTCTCACCCCTGATGAAAATACTCTGGAGACTAGCTCTGTCAGGCCGGCTCCAAGGCCGTAGCACGCAAAGGGATTACTACGAATGGCTTAAACGCTTCAGACATGAGGGACTCACACCCATGCTCAGGCTGCAACTGCGTGGTCTGCTCAGCCCACATGTTCACCTAAGTAAGCCGTTCTTAGGATGGGAGGGCGATGATCAAGGCAAATCTATAGAGCCAACTCGGATCAAGGATATTGTAGATTGGGAGATCGTCATCGGCATCGAGCACGTACATTCCTCAATGAAAGAGCTCTCAACGGATAAAGGATGGCATGAGGCTCTACCAGAGTTGCTCTCCGAAGCCACAATACTGCTGCGCGATACACTCGACCTGATGCGTGAACTTGGCGGTGCGGAAGATCGGCATGATATGTCTTCCATGCAACATCCTTCGATTAGCGAACATCCACAGAATAACGATTTCTATGATTGGACGGCGCTAATTGACCTTGCACGGGACGCCTGGATTGCCACTTCCAAGGAACATCCTGAGCGAGCGCGGATTGAGGCCGAACGATGGATGGGTATGCCCTATCCCCTGTTTCGTCGGTTGGCCTTCTTCGCGGCGACTGACACCAGCGTTGTCGCGCCACAGCAGACCTTAAACTGGCTACTTTCCGACGACCATTGGTGGCTCTGGTCACTCGAGACAGCTCGGGAAACTCTACGCCTGGTAGTAACAGTCGCACCGTACTTGGATGATCGAGCAAGGGATTCTCTAGAGCGTGCCATTCTCAAAGGGCCACCGCGTGCGATGTTCCCCGAGGAGATCGAATCCAATCGCTTACAAATAACATTCGACGGTGAAATCTGGTTAGGCTTGGCTAAATATCGTGCCGCAAGGCCAGAGATCGGAGCTAACGCTGAGGCCCAGTTTATTGCTCTAACCCAGCAGTATCCTGAGTGGAGGTTGCACGACGACCAGCGCGATGAATTTTCAATGTGGATTGATGACGGCAGTGAGCCCCAAGAGATCGCTCCAACCCCAAACCGTCGGCGGGACCTTGTAGCATGGCTCCGGAAGAATCCCAGAGCTGACCACCGGCACAAAGACGATTGGAAGAAGCGCTGCACGCACAGTTTTCCTGCGGCGGCATGTGCCCTAATAGCAACGGTCCAATGAGGCGAGTGGTTTACTGATCGCTGGCGTGACGCTCTTCACGCATGGGCTGATGTGAAGTTCACAGCTCGCGCATGGCGCTATCTGGGAAGAGTATTGGCTTCAGCTCCGGATGAGGTAATGAGAGAGCTCGCGGGTTCGCTGAGCGGATGGATACGGGAAGTCGCAAGGACCTTCAAAGACAATGAAGCCGATTTCTTCACCATCATTCGCCGCACGCTTGTACTCCACATGAATGACGGTATCGAGTCCAGTGACGATCCTGTGTCTAAAGCGTTCAATCACCCTGTCGGTCATGTTACGGAGGCGGCTCTCGAATGGTGGTTCCGTCAGGATCTACAAGATGGCAAGGGTTTATCAGAAATCCTCAAACCAATCTTTACCCAACTCTGTGACACTCGGCTGGCGAGCTTTCGGCACGGCCGGATTCTTCTTGCCAGAAACGTAATCGCCCTCTTCAGGGTAGATCAAGAATGGGCATCGCTGTATCTTCTGCCACTTTACGATTGGAGGCATGCGGCAGGTGAAGCCCCTGCGGCATGGAAAGGATTTCTTGGATCTCCGCGACTGTATTGGCCACTCCTCAAAATCATTAAGCCTCAATTCCTAGCTACGGCTAGCCACTACACAGACCTGGGCAGATATGGTCGGCCCTACGTGGATTTGCTCACATTTTCGGCACTGGAACCGGGCAACATGTTCTCAAAAGCAGAATTGGCGACTGCAACTCGTTCTCTCCCTACGAGCGGGTCACAGCTCGCAGCACAAGCACTTATTCGAGCTCTTGAGGGCGCAGGCATGCAGCGCACTGAATACTGGCGGAATCGCGTCTCGCTGTATCTGAAGTCCATCTGGCCAAGATTTCGGGAGATCAACACCCCGGACATTTCTGCCACCCTCGCAAGGCTATGTGTCACGGCAAAAGAAAACTTTCCCGAAGCACGAAGAGAACTCAAACACTGGTTGAAGCCACTCAACAATCCCGACTTCGTGGTATCAAAACTCCTTGAGATGAAACTGGGTCAGAGCTTCCCAGAAGATGCCCTAGCGTTCCTAGAAGCTATTATTGATGACAAAGCGCAATGGCCTCCACGCGATCTTAAGGCTTGCCTTGAGGCTATCCAGGTATCTTCGCCGGAACTCAAAGTCGACGACCGCTTGGTCAGACTTCGCAACTATCTGCGACGCCACAACATTGAATAGAGG
>JBDTPK010000528.1:0-2851 GCA_039932735.1 Nitrospirota bacterium | reverse complement strand
CTGTTGTTGGACTCACTGGCTCTCTCGATCACACCGGAGAGCCGGTGCAGGACAATGGGAGGTGACAGGGCCGTGCTGGCCGATGACGCGCAGGCGGACGGGACACGAGCAGCGGGCGTGACAGTGTGCTGGCGCAACCGGTGCGCCCGAGAGCCGAAGCGCGGCCAGCCACGGCCGGGCAGGGCCGCGCGATGGTGTCGAGCAGCCCCACCTCCTGGGGTATATCTACGCCACCCGCGCATCACTCTATGCGCACTCTTAGGATCGCTCAGGGAACCGGCAGTCTCGGAACTGAGCACCAAGCTTGTGTGGACTTTTCGGTTCTGAAGAATGTGATCTGTCCCCGAGTGTGCGCGTTTGCGTGGAACCACAGAAAAAACCGTAGCATCCATGAGCAGACGTCGGTAGACAGATGATCCGTTGACGCGTATAAGCAGTCACAACGTGGAGAGAGTGATGATTCGTTCTGCTAGATCACGCAATACCGTACTTGTCGCCGGGCTCGTAGCCTTGGTCTATGCGTCGCTCGCGGCCATGGCGGCGAGTTGCGCGTTCAGTCATATCGATGCCTCCAACGGCCATGCACACCATGGTTCGAACGAAACCGGCCCCCATAGCGCGCTCTGTGCCTGGGCCTGTCAGGCCACGTCAGATGCTGGGCTCGTGACGGAGCCTTCAGCGTTATCAATGAGCCCGGTCATCCAACTTGTGGTCTCGTCTTCCCATCAAGCAATCTCTTCATCCTCTTCTTCTCTGCTCCACTCCCGTGCCCCTCCGTCGGTTCGCTTCGTTCTCATCGGATAAGGGACCTCGGGCGGCCGTGTCATACTAAGTCCTCTCGCGCTCCCTTCTTCGATTGCAGTCTCGTATCCACATATTTGACGATTGTTGATCTATCGATGTCCGGGTCGGGCTGCCTCCTCGCTCGGACTGATCCGGGGCGCAGGTTTTCCTCCTTATCCTCCGCCCCGGTCATTAACTGCGCGGTGCTTCTCATGATGATCGTACGGTCGGCGAGGCAACTAGCCGCGCAATGGTCGAAATCGGTGATCGCGTGGTGGTGGACGTGACCGAGCAGGAGGATGGTTTGCATGCCGCAGACGTGCGGTACACGACCGTCGCGCCGAAGACACCATGAGCAGATCAATTTCACGTTGGACCATTGGGCTCGGACTGTGTGTCGCGGCCTTGGCACAGGGCTCGCTGCGGGAGGCCTCTGCGAAAGCCTCGCGACCAATCGACGAGATGCGCGGGGACTGCAGCCAGTATGGACTGAACGGTCAGAATGAATTGGTGATGATGGAGGGCGTTCCCGAAAAGCTGACGGCATTGACAAGCCGTGGGACGCCGGCGCCGATGAGTCCGATCGGGCAACCCCCTCTCGTCACCCTCCATCATATCGATAAGATCATGTCGGCTGCGATGCCGAAGCACAGTGGCTCCTCCGTCCCCACAGATGCAGACTATCGCATCAGTGTAGGCTCCGCCGTCTGGATCGAAGTAGTGGACGGCAAGGCGCGAGTGGAGCCAACAAAGTTCGAGATGCAGACAGGCTGTCTGCCGCTCTTCAAGACGGTCCAGTATCGATTGAAGAAAGAAGCGGCCTACTGGATCGAGCTATCCGGAAACATGAGAGCTGTGACGCTTCTTCTCTCATCAGAAACGAGGTGACTCGTGTCTCCGACTCTTGACACAACGCGACAGGCGTTCGTGAAGGCTCTGCAGATGAGAGACACGCGTGAACAGACGTTGCCTATCATTGTCGTGCGGTTGCTGGCCATCGCCCTGGTGGTGACGGAATGGCCGCAGCTGCCGGCCCAGACCGCTATGCTACCGATGCAGAATGACTATCGAGCCTGGCCCATGGTGGAATCCGAACTGGCATCATGTGGTCGGCGTCAGCGGCTCAGATTCTACGTCTGCCCCAATGCTGCGATCCTCTCGGACGACGAGCCCTTTCCTGTCGGCACGGCGTTCCTTGTGGAAACCGCTCAGATTGAGCCGATAGGTCAGCTGCTCGTCTCGCGGTTCGTGATGGAGAAATATGCCGGTGTGACGACGGGCATATCTGATCGTGTGCCATACGGGGCCTGGGCCTCTGCGACCTATGGGCCAGCCAGTGAACAGCTGCCGATGGACGAGATGTCGTATGGCATCTGACGGCGACCGTTCGCATGAGACCTCAGTCGGCGAATCCTGCGAGTTGCCGGCACAGTTCACTTTCAAGGGCAAGCAAAGGAGGACGCATGCACATGAGTACACCGCACATCCGTAAAGGATGGTACCGAATGAACCGGCTCGCCATGGTACTGTTTTTACTGACCTGTATCCCATGGCTTGCGGAGGCGGGCGTACAGGATCGTTGGCAGACATTGACGGACGCGGGAACCACAGCGCGAGATCAAGCCCAGTATGAGGACGCGGAGCGCCTGTTTCTCTTGGCGCGCCATGAGGCCGAACAGTTCGAGCCCGGCGACACCCGGGTGGCGGCGACGCTGAACCATTTGGGCCTGGTCTACCATGCACAAGGCCAGTACGGCCGGGCGAAGCCCTACTATGAGCAGGCGCTGGCGCTATGGGAACGGATACACGGCACCAACCATGTGGATGTCGCCTCCGCACTGAACAATCTGGCGGAAATCTATCAGGAGGAAGGGGCCTTCGAGCAGGCCGAAGCCGCTTATCTCCGCTCGCTCACGATCGGCGAACGGGCCTTAGGTCGCGGCCATCCGGAGTTGGCAATCGGGTTCAACAATCTCGCAAGACTGTATCGGAAACAGGGGCGCCTCGTGCAAGCCGAATCACGGTTTCGTCTAGCACTGGCCCTCCTGGCCAGCGCCGACGGAGACAC
>JBDTPK010000527.1:0-2853 GCA_039932735.1 Nitrospirota bacterium | reverse complement strand
ACGTGGCCCAGCGCGAGCGTGACGCCCAGCCCACGGACGACCGTTTTCAGCATGGTCCGCCGCGACAGAGACCCGGAGGTTGGTTCTTCTTTCACGATGGCTTCTCCCCACGGGTATGGGGATTGAGCTCGATCGCCACGCCTGCAGTCAACGCAAGAGATTGATGCACAGTACAGCCATGCGCCACATTGAGGAGCCGCTCGCTTTGTTCAGTTGTGATGCGATGAGGGACATGAATCGCCAGTGTGATCTGACCCACCCGATGCGGCTGTTCAGCCATGGTCCACTCCGCCTCAATGTTCAATCCTTTGGTCGAGATCTGATGGCGGTCGCAGTAGAGACCCACGAAATAACCGACGCACCCGGCAAGTGAACCGACGAAGAGTTCGACAGGACTCATGCCGGAATCCTGTCCTCCATTCTCAACCGGTTGATCGGTCACTACTCGATGCTTGCCGCTCGTGATGTCATATCGAATTCCACCATGATATGTCGCGGTGAGTTTCATGTCGCCCTCCTCAACATCGATCGGGAACTGTGAGCGGGACGAGCAAGACGTGCGAGACAGGCGTGACTCGCTAGGAAAAAGCTTCAAACCCGTCTCGCTTTTCTCGCAAGTCTCGCACACTAATACGGTGCATCAGAAGGCTTGCCGCCCTTCGGCCAATCGTTCACTCTTCCGGTGAAATCGGGCCGTGGTTGGGCGTTGATATACGCGGCGACATCGTAGGCATCATCATCCGACAGGCTCCAACCCCAGCTGCGCGGCATATTCGCTTTGATGAAGGCGGCAGCCACGCTCACTCGTGCCATGCCTGCGCCAATGGTATAGGACTGCGGTCCCCAGACCGGCGGCGCCGCCATTGTCCCCAAGCCGTCGGACCCGTGACAGAAAGCACATTTGTCCGCAAACACGTTCTTCCCGTTGGTTGGATCGAGCGGACGCCGTGAGTCAATGAACTGGAGGCCCCGCCAGGGCAATGTCGCACCGCTCGGTATTCCTCCCGAGAGCCAGGTGATATAGGCCACGACGGCCTGTAGCTTGGAACTATCAGACGGAAGCGCTCGCCCGTTCAAGCTCCGCTCGAAACACTCGTTGACACGATCGGCAAGCGTATTCACCCTCGCACTGCGGGGGCGGTACTCTGGATAGACTGCGGCAAGACCCACAAACGAAGCCGCGTTCGGGTTGAGCCCGCCGTCGAGATGACAGTTGGTGCAGTTGAGGCGATTGCCGACATAGTGCTTGGCATACTCCTGCGTATTGACGACAACCCGATAGCCAAGCCGGATCTGTTCGCCTAGTTGGCTGCCTGGAATGGTTTCTGGGGAAGGCGGAGCGAATTCTATTGGCGCACTGCTTGTCTGTTCAGTCCCGCGAGGCTCCTCGGTCGTGACCCGAGCCCGCTCACCTGAACAGCTCAGGAGCATCACCATCGCAAGAATCACCGGCAATCTCCATACCATGTCCCTCCATTGTGCCAAGACCGTGCCACGAACAAGGCAACCTTCCGATGATCTTTACTCGTAAAATCATACGACTAGCCGTCAGCCTCAGATCGCCCTGGAGCGAAAAGCCACACCGCCGACAACGTTATTGTTGCAGGATGCCACAGGAGAATACTGACAGGCTGAGCCTGCAGCTGAGGGCTAGGTGCCTCGGTTCATCCCGGCTGGTTCGTCGACGTGCACTCTTCGTTGTACAACTCGATTTGGTTCCGCCTCCTGCGCAGGAATTCATGTTATTTCCTCGCAATCCTAGCGTTTGGCGTCTCATCTTTTGCGTTTCACATACTACGTTTCACGTTAACGCTCCCCCGCGAATCGATACAAATCATGACACGTCGTGCAGCGGGCCGTCATGTTGGAGAGGCGCTGCAGAATCTGTTGTGGGGTCTCTTTGTTCACGATCGCATCCGCGAGCGCATCCATGTCTGTGTGGATCGACATGCCCATTTGCTTGAACGGCAACGGCAGCTTTGCCAGGAGCGCCGGGTTCACATCTGCCGCCATGCCCATTCCCGCCGAGCGGGCCGCCTGTTCCATCTGCGTTCGATCCGCCTCCTGATCCTGGCCGGCCAAGCCTGTGACCACGCCATGGACCGCCTTCAGGAGCATCCGCATCTCGCCCAAGATTAGGTCTCGCTCTGCCGGTGCTAAGCCAATCTGCATCCGTCCATCCGTGCCCTCCGTCGTCCATCCCTGCACGAAGAACCAGCCGGCAACGCCAATGGTCACGATCCACAGACCTAACGCGATTCGACAGAGCGTCGATTTCATCGTAGGCCGCTGCCCATATCGCCGGTTCCCTCGGGGGCCAGCGTTCGCACATAGGCGAGCACATCCCAGATCTCATCGTCTGTGAGTACTTCCCGCCAGGCCCCCATCGCCGTACTCGACTTGCCGTCATGCACGCTCTTAAACAGCCTCGCATCCAGCTTCCCTTGAACTGCCGGGGAGGTGAGGTCAGCGACCGGAGGAGTGAACTTCATCGGCCCGTTTCCCTTCCCATCGACCCCATGACAACGAATGCAGGTCGTCGAATAGATGACCCTGCCACTCATCACATCACGCTCCGGCTGAGACACGTTTAATTCTTTCAGGCTTGCGCCTCCGGCAAATGCCAATAGCGCGGCTCCAATAAGTATGACTTTCATCGCATCGCCTCCCCGCCTTCTTATCCGTCGAATATCATTGCGAGGGAGATGCCAGGCAGGCGTGGAAATGCGTGCAACTAAACCTCAGCACAAACAATGTGTTAGGAAGAAGGACTGAAAGGCGGCGCGAACAGATCGTTGGAACTGGGGAGAAAGACCTCGCTGAAAACCTGGTCACTGTCGCAAGACGCTACAG
>JBDTPK010000526.1:0-2856 GCA_039932735.1 Nitrospirota bacterium | reverse complement strand
CAGTCGATCGAAGTCGGCAAGATCGGCATTTCAGGACCAGGCCGTTCGATCATGCGCTCCAGCACTCCACTGCTGTCGCTCTACGACGGCTTGGGAGCCACATGGGGCTGGACCGAGCTGACTGTAATCGGCCTCTACAAAATGATCGTGGGGGACATCTCCAGCAAAAACATCGGTGGCCCGCTGACAATCGCCAATATATCCGGAGAAGCCGCCGCGCAGGGGGCCTCAAGTGTGATCTTTCTTATCGCGATTCTGAGTATCAATCTGGGTGTCCTGAACTTGCTTCCCATTCCCATTCTCGACGGTGGTCATCTGTTGTTTTTTCTGATCGAGGGTATCCTCCGGAAACCTCTCGGCGAACGCCAGAGAGAACTCGCGCAACAGGCCGGCCTCGTGCTATTAGTGGGCGTCATGATCTTTGCATTTTGGAATGACCTCGAACGGATCTTCTTGCGATAGATCATGAGTCTGAATCTCACATGTCGATAAGATATTTCCTGGCTCACCGGCGCTTCAGACTTGATACCGTGTGATCATACCCACTAACTCATGCGGACATCCCAAATCTTAATTCCTACATTGCGAGAAGCCCCTGGCGAAGCGGAAACCGTCAGCCATACGCTCATGCTCCGAGCCGGTCTGATTCGTAAGGTCGCGTCCGGCATCTACACGTACCTCCCGCTGGGCCTCCGGGTCATTCGAAAGGTCGAACAAATCATTCGTGAGGAGATGAACCGGGCCGGAGCCCAAGAACTCCTTATGCCCATTGCCTCTCCCGCAGAATTGTGGCGAGAAACCGGCCGATGGAATTTCTACGGCAAGGAACTGATACGCTTCAAGGATCGCCACGAGCGTGAGTTCTGCTTGGGGCCGACTCATGAGGAAGTGATCACCGATCTATTCAGACGCGAAGTTCGGTCCTATCGGCAGATGCCGCTGACCTTCTATCAAATCCAAACAAAGTTTCGAGATGAGATCCGCCCCCGCTTCGGACTCATGCGGGGACGCGAGTTCATCATGAAGGACGCCTACAGCTTCGATCAGGACGAAATGAGCGCCAAACTCAGCTATCAGAAGATGTACGATGCGTACCATCGTATCTTCACACGCTGTGGCCTCACCTTCCGTGCCGTGGAGGCCGATACCGGCCTGATCGGCGGCAGCTCATCGCACGAATTCATGGTACTCGCCGAAACAGGCGAGAACACCATCGTCTACAGCGATACCGGTACCTACGCCGCCAACATCGAGCAAGCCGAAGTGCTGCCTCCTGCCGAGGTCGACACCGAAACTCCGCGTCCTTTGCAGACCGTCCAAACGCCTCGCTGCAGGACAGTTGAAGAAGTCACCCAATTCCTGAACGTCCCCCCTACGCACCTCGTGAAAACGCTCCTCTATTCGACAGGGAAAGACACGATCGCCGTGTTGATCCGGGGAGACCATGAAGCGAATGAAGTCAAGATTCAACGACTCCTGCAAGTGACTGATCTTGCACTCGCGACGCCCACCGTCGTCGAGCACGTCACGGGGGCATCAGTTGGATTTGCAGGTCCCGTTGGCCTGAAACAGGTTCGGATTATTGCCGACCACGCGGTCAAAGCCTTGCGTAACGTGGTCGTCGGCGGAAATCGAAACGATACGCATTATGTCGATGCAAATTGGGATCGTGATTTTCAGGTCGAGCAGTTCGCCGATCTTCGCAGCGCCTGTGCGGGAGATCCGTCACCAAGACAAGACGGCGGGATCCTGAAAGCAACGAAAGGTATCGAGGTGGGTCATGTCTTCATGCTCGGCACCAAGTACAGTGAAGCCATGAAGGCCTCGTTCTTGGATCTTCATGGCAAAGAGTGCCTTGCCGTCATGGGATGCTACGGCATCGGCGTTGGACGTACGGCCGCCTCGGCGATCGAACAGAACCACGACCTGAAAGGCATTATCTGGCCTTTCCCAATCGCGCCGTTCCATGTGCATCTCCTCCCGCTCACTCAATCAGCACAGACCGCTCACGTCACCGCACAGCTCTACGACGAACTGCAGGCGGCAGGGCTCGAAGTACTCTGGGATGATCGGGACGAACGAGCAGGTGTGAAATTCAACGATGCGGACTTGATGGGGGCTCCATTCCAAGTTGTTGTCGGAGACAAGGGCATTGCAGAAGGCGTGGTAGAAGTCAAAACTCGGAAGGATGGGATAAAACTCAAGCTCCCTCCTGCGCAAGTCGCCGCGCATCTGACTCGCATACAAGCCAGGTGAACGCCCTACCGCCCGCCGCCAACAGCATCATTCCTGTTGACACTCCCCTGACCATTCCAATCTAAAACCGCCTTTTCCTTGCCTTCCATCCGTGATCAGCTAGACTGAGCTTCAATCTCTGCCTCGAGACCCGTATGGACACGTGGATCGTACGCACTCTTCATTGAGCACCCGGAACCGGCGATGACCCTCGTAGCTGATGGCCAGGAGCCCGTATAATGCAAGCCAATCCCCTTCCCCAAAACTTTCAGGACATTCAGCAAAAAGTGGCATTCACCGAGAATGTCAAGCGCATCACAGACCAAATCCATGCGGCCAGGGATCTTGACCATATTCTTCTCGACCTGCGCAAGGAAGTTCTCAGCGTCTTCGATGCCGAAGACCTCACTATTTTCGCCTTCGACCCTGAAAAGAAAGAGATTTTCTCTAAAGTTCCTCACATCGACAACATCGAGGAACTCCGCATTCCCATTACCGAACAAAGCCTGGCCGGATTCTGTGCAAAATATCTCCGCCCAGTGAGCATCGCCGATGCCTATAACATTGCCGAACTGCAAGGCGTCCATCCCTCACTCGTCCACGACACCTCCTACGACAAGC
>JBDTPK010000525.1:0-2856 GCA_039932735.1 Nitrospirota bacterium | reverse complement strand
ACAGGCCTGTGATTCCTTGACAAAGAGGCGTCGGACCACTACGATTCCGCGATAAAATTTCCCAGGTCAGGATCCAGGTTGAGGGTGAGGGGCGATGAGAACATGCCTTCACTCCACGTCACCTGAACCTTGGACTTCTTCACAAGGAGCGCGCGCATGATTCCGAACGACCTCCGGTACCACCAAGAGCATGAATGGGTGCGTATGAGCGGCACGCAGGCCACGGTTGGTATCAGTCATTTTGCCCAGGATGCATTGGGCGATATCGTCTTCATTGATATGCCGAAACCTGGCGCTGTCGTCAAGGCCGGCCAGCAGATCGGTGAGGTCGAATCGACCAAGACGACCTCCACAATCTACACGCCGGTGAGCGGCACCATTGCTAAAGTCAATGCCGACTTGAAGGACCATCCGGAAGTGGTGAACTCCGATCCCTATGGCAAGGGTTGGATGGTGATGATCGATCTGTCGAGCGTAAGCGAAGTGGACAGACTGATGACCGCCACACAGTATGAAGTCTTTCTTGCCGGCCTGAAACATTGAACCAACATGTGATTGGATCATTGGTGAGTTCCTGCAATGAATCAATCGGCGATGAGCCGATGACTCAATGATGTCCCAGAAGCATATTGCCATTCTCGGCGCAGGACCTGGTGGCTATGTCGCCGCGATCCGAGCGGCTCAGCTTGGGGCCCGCGTCACCGTCATCGAGTCCCATGCACTTGGCGGCGTCTGCTTGAACTGGGGCTGCATACCCAGTAAGGCCCTCCTATCGGTCGTCGATCTCGGCGACAAGGTTAAAAAAGCCGATGAACTGGGGCTGCTCGTCCAAGGACCAGTCACGTACGATCTCGCTCGAATGGTCGCCCGAAAGAATGAAGTGGTGGCGACTCTCGTGAAGGGCATTGCCACGCTCTTCAAGGCGTGGCACATCGCGCATGTGCAGGGAACCGGATCGCTACGGGATCGGCAGACGGTGACAGTGACCGGAGCCGGTGGCGCATCACAGGACATTCAGGCTGATGCGATCATCATTGCCACTGGGTCCTCTTGGCCGAACCTGCCGCAGTTTCCAATCGACGGACAACAGCTGCTCACGAGCCAGCACCTCCTGGATCTCGGTCGCATTCCTACCAGTCTGCTGATCGTCGGTGGCGGTGTGGAAGGATGTGAGTTCGCAGCGCTCTATAGCGGTCTAGGGACGGAAGTCACGATGGTTGAATTGATGGCGCGTGTGCTTCCTCTGGAGGATGACGACATTTCCTCGACGACGGCGCGTGAGCTGAAGAAACGCGGCGTGACGATCCTGACTGGGACCACCGTGGATAGGCTGGAACGGTCACCGACGACTGTCATCGCCCATCTGAAAGAGGGTACGCAGGTTGCGACGGAGAAGCTCCTGGTGTCCGTGGGGCGAGGGATGAATAGCCGAGGCATTGGACTGGAGCAGGTGGGGGTACAGACGGGACGGCGAGGGGAGATTCTGGTCAACGAGCGGATGGAAACTACTGTGCCGGGGATCTACGCGATCGGCGACGTGGTCGGCAAGGCCATGCTCGCGCACGTGGCGTCGGCTCAGGGGAAAGTCGCAGCCGAGAATATCATGGGGCATCAGGCAACGATCCGCTACGACGTCATCCCTGCCGGAATTTTTACCCTACCGGAGATTGGTCGCGTGGGCCTGACGGAACAGCAAGCCCGAGAACAAGCTCAGGCAGTCGGACAGAATCCCGACCAGACTATCACAGTGGGGCGTTTTCGATATGCCGGGTTAGGGAAGGCGCAGGCGACAGGAGATACGACTGGAATGTTCAAGATCATTGCCGAGTCGCCGAGCGGAAGAATTCTTGGTGTGCATATCGTCGGAGCCCACGCCGCTGATCTGGTACATGAAGCGGCCTTGGCGATGCAAGTCGGTGCGACGGTAACGCAAATGGCAGAGATGATCCATGCCCATCCGACGCTGGGCGAAGGCCTGATGGAAGCGGCTGAAGATGTCGAAGGGAAGGCAATTCACCAAGCGCGAAAGCGGGCGCCATAATGTGGCAATCGTTGCTCCTTAAGCTCGGGATGTTCGCCGCGACTATGGGGGTCGTGTTCTGGATTGGGTGGACCCTGCCGACCTCATTCGATCGTGAGCAAGATCGTGTCGCTAATTCGTCTGAGGAGACGCAGGCTGAGATGGTTTCCAGCGGCAATCGCGCCACGGTGGTGAGTCCGTCCTCTGTCGCGTTGGTCACGGAGGATCCATCGGCTGCTGCTGTTCCGAAACGATTGCACCAAGACCTCCTCGATCTCAATAGAGCGACTGAACAGGATTTTAATGCACTGCCAGGGATCGGCCCCAAGTTGGCCGAACGGATTATGGAGTATCGGCAGTCGGTGGGAGGCTTTCATTCTCTCGATGAATTGCTGTCGGTCAAAGGGATTGGGAAAAAGAAGTTTGAGCAGATTCGCCTATTGGTGACGGTCCCGCCGGATGCCGGACTTTTAGATAGACGAAAGAAAGCGACATGAGCGAACTCTCCCGTCAACTCGACTTGATCCTTCGTGGAGTCGTGGAGGTGATCCAGCGGGCTGAACTTGAATCGAAGCTGACGCGTTCTTTGAAAGAGAACCGGCCACTCCGTGTGAAAGCCGGCTTCGACCCGACCGCGCCGGATCTGCATCTAGGACATACGGTCCTGATCCACAAGCTCAAGCATTTTCAGGATCTGGGACATCGCGTCATCTTCTTGATCGGCGATTTCACCGGCATGATCGGCGATCCGACCGGACAATCGGAAACGCGCGTCGCACTTTCGAAAGAAAAAGTATTGGAGAATGCCAAAACCTACGAGCGGCAGATCTTTAAAA
>JBDTPK010000524.1:0-2863 GCA_039932735.1 Nitrospirota bacterium | reverse complement strand
AGGCGCTTACATAACGAGAGCGAGTGATGCCGACGGTCATAGTAAAAATCCTGTCAGGTCGGGCGTGCACTGGCAGGAATCAATGGGACTCAATCTGATGTCTCACGTTGGGGGAGATGTTTTAAGGGTCGGCAGAACTCGCCGCTGTGCTCAGTCTTCTCGTTGTAGCAAGCATTCTGGTTCATCACCTGGGTCAAGCCCAATCCAGATGTCCATGTCAGCGCAGCCTTGTACACGTATGAGCGTGGTTTCATCCTGGAGGGAACCACCAAGACGACTCTCTCTCACATGTGGAACCTTCTTTCCAATTGCACCCTCGGGCGATTCCCGCCAATGGCGCCCAAAAACAGCGTAAAGGTCACTGATTTACACTCATGGGTATTGAGCAAGTACCTTCTTGAAAATGTGTCAGACCAGGGCATCACCTACCTCCGTATGGGGGTTGGTTCTCCTCTCCTGAATCAGTTCACTATCTTGTCGGCTTCTCCGAGCGTCGAAGTCAAGGGGACTGTCGAGTCACGTTTTCAAGATGGCCTCCCCAAGTATGTGATCGCGATTGCCGCCCTCGCGCCTCACGCTTCGGTGATGCTCAGCCTCCAGACCCCCATCAACGACACCATGCGGCACGCCTTGTACGGCGAACCTCACACCTTTCGTATTCCAGCAGCGTTTCTATCGGCTGATCAGCTATGGAACGTTCACCCGACCGTCACCCGCATCACCGACTCGACCATGGTGAAGTTGGAGAAGGAACTGCGAACCGAGGATAGAGGAATATCCGTGGCTGAACAGATTGAGAGTTGGATTTTGGACCCCTCGGATCTGGCACTGTTAGAGGAAGACCTGTCCTATCGACTTCTGCCGACGGAACCGATTTGCCAAGAGGACGCTGAGGGGTAACTGGTAGAACTCGGTGCTCAAAAATATTTATGAACGTATGAACACAGCCGCCACCCGCGCGAGAGCCTCTGATCGACGAAGCGACCAGGTCCAACGAGACGTAGTGGGGCCATGGCATTCCTCTGACGCTCTGCGAGATCGACCTGAGGTCGTGAGGCGTGATTGGCGAGTGAGTCGGGGCGAGCGAGGGTTTGAGATTTTTTGAACTTCGAACCCGGAACATTCAACGTCGATCGCGCCTGTCACGCGTCACGGTTCGACAGGCTCACCGCCTCGAGCTAAGTCGAGTGGCGGGCTACGTCTGTGGCGCTGGCGGATTTTTTGAGCATCCTGTTAGAATGTCACCCTCATGAATGCCGCGCATGCTCACTCCCTCTCTGGTCTCTATATCATTCTTGATCCGTCGGTCTGTCCTACAACGCGTCCCTTGATCGAGGTGCTGCGAAGGGCGGCTGAGGCAGGCGCCTCTCTCTTTCAATATCGCAATAAGAGCACATCAATGAAGGATGCCTATGTGGAAGCCTTGGCGCTCCGACAAGGTGCTGCGAAGGCAGGCGTCCTCTTTATTGTCAATGATCGTTGCGACTTGGCCTTAGCTGTGAATGCCGATGGCGTGCATTTGGGGCAGGGAGACCTACCGTTCGATTTGGCGAGGAAGGTGCTGGGCCCAAACAAGCTGATCGGGATCTCCACGCACAATCCCGACCAGGTGCGGGAAGCCACTATCGGAAAACCAGACTACCTAGGCTTTGGTCCCATCTTCACACCTGGTTCCAAACAGGACCACGATCCGGTGGTTGGGCTTGACGGGTTACGTGCGGTGCGCTCGCTCACGTCATTGCCCGTCTTCGCAATCGGTGGGATTCAGGTTGATCAGGTCAGAGAAGTCTTGCAGGCGGGAGCTGACGGGGTGGCGGTGATTTCAGCAATCCTCAAGGCCCCGGATATCAGCCGCGGGGTAAAATCATTTCTCGCGCAGATGTGAGCCTGCATGATTCATGATGCGTTCTGCTGCACGCGCGGATACGCGGCTGTGACGAGCAGTCTCGCCGTTCAGCCCTTCGACATGCTGCACGAGTATTCATCAGAGCTTCACGCCTCCGAGTGCCCGCCTCGCTTCGCGTCTGCGCGCGTCCGCGACGAACCGTCATGAATAAATCGGGCTAGGACCAGCCTCGCCAGTTTCGTGATCGGAGCAGTCTTCGCGAGGCGGGCCACGCCCTTGTTCCAATTTCGATTCACAGTAGAACTGTAGGGGAGTGGACCTACTACGCGAACCCCGGCCAGCCGTCGAAGGAGACGTACAGTCGACTGTTCTTGCGTACGAGCGGTCTTTGTATGTAGAGGTCGAGGTTGATTCAAGACTAACGCCACGACAGGAATATGTCGCCGACGGAGCGCATGCAGTGTCAACAACGCGTGATTGATTCCCCCTAACCCCGATTGGCCGATGACAATGGTCTGTAACCTCATTTGATAGATGAGGTCTAACAGGTTAAATAGTTGTGTAATCGGTGTATAGACGCCTCCAATTCCTTCTACAGCCATAAACGCGTGCTTCTGACGCAGGCTACGGAAGACTCGCATGATTGTCGCCACCCGCACAGTCGCCCCTCCCGCTCGTGCGGCAGAAAGTGGCGCCACTGGCAGTCGAAAGACATAGGGAGAAATCTCTGTCATAGGGTCGTGATTCCTGGCCGCGCTTTGTAACCGTGCTCCATCAGACTGCGCCTTAGCTGATCGCGAAACCCCTGTCTCAATCGGCTTCATGACGCCGACATCGATTCCCCGTTGTCGCAGACGCATTACGAGCGCAGAGGTGATGAGCGTTTTCCCGACTCCCGTATCGGTCGCCGTAATAAACACCCCACGTGGGCGAGAATCGTGATGGTGTCGTTTGGCTAGTCGCATGATTGATATCTGGCGGAACCAGGAATCCAATTCCCCGCAGGATGATCCAAAA
>JBDTPK010000523.1:0-2865 GCA_039932735.1 Nitrospirota bacterium | reverse complement strand
ACCCGGACATTGCTACTTGGGGAGAAAGAGGACATTTCTAAATTGGGTTGACATGTCATGTATTTTTCCTTGACAGATTGTTCCAGTTTGCCTACCCTGGCAACAGTATATGAGGCCTCATGAGGCATATGGATTTCTATCGAACCAGGTTCTTCAATGGCCAAAGAGCCCAAGAGCGAGCTGATGACGGCGGAGGAGACCTGTCACTATCTCAAGATCACTCAGCGCACACTCTACCGTTACTTACAGAGTCGACAGATTCCCGCCTTCAAGCTTGGGAAAGAATGGCGCTTCGTGCGCTCGGACCTGGAGCAATGGATTCGCGATCGAAGCAGAACGCCGCACGTGTCGTAAGGAATTGAATCCCTTGATGCTCGCTGGTGTCTATTTATGCAAGGTCGATGAGAAGGGACGGTTTATCGTCCCCTCGCCGATCCGCGAACAGGTCGAGTTCGGGGGACAGGCCGTCGTCTTTATCAAGGGACCTGAAGAATCGACGCTCATCTACTCCATGAAAGAGTGGGAAAGCGTCCTCGAACGGACGAAGGCTACGTTGGATGAGGAACAGAGCCGGCTGTTCATGCACCACATCGTATCGGAAGCCGGCACTTCGGAGCTCGACAAAGCCGGACGCATCCTCATTCCAAGCCGCCTCAGAAAGTTAATTCCGTTGGATGAGGACCAGGAAGTTGTGCTGGTCGGCATGTACCATCGCATGGAGGTCTGGAATCCAAGCAACTGGCGTCGTTTTATCGCCAGATCGGAAGAGCGGTACGAGCAGAATATGTCCAAGATCGTGAATCTCCTGTAATCTGACACGCATGCCTAGTTTTCGGCACCCGCCCCGGCTGATCCCCTCTCCACGGGCTGTTCGTATGACCTCCTACCGGAGCACTGACAAGAAGGCCGTGATGCCACGTATCGCGCCGATAATGGCTCCGAGGTTCCGTATATCTGCTTCCTCCCCATTTCCGGATCCACCGACCGAGAGTCATGCTGTCACCTTCACTCTCCCTGTGCCTCCCAGCGTGAACCATCAATATGCCACCGTGAAGGGCCGACGATTACTCTCTTCGACTGGTCGCGCCTATAAGGCCCAGGTCGGGCAACTCGTGTGGCTGAAGTTAGCGCAGTCCCCTCACCGGGCTTCCCTGCTCGCTCGGCTCCAGTCAGAGTGGCTTGCCCTATCTATCCAATTCTATTTTACCTCGGCCCTACGGCGAGACGTCGATGGCGGACTCAAGATCGCGCAGGATGCCCTCTGCGAAGGACTCGGCATCAACGATAACCGCATCGTCGAAACCCACCTCTACAAACACATCGATAAGGACAACCCTCGCATCGAAGTGCATCTGACGCCTGCGTCAAGTTCCTAACCCGCATTATTCTGGAAAGCTGTCTCCTGCACCGCCTGCTTGTGCAGATCGCACACAGACAGGCCGACACGCTACTACGGCAAGGGTGCCAGCCGAAAGCTCATCTCAGCAGCGAGTCCGCAATTGCAGCAGAAGGGCTCGTGAACAATGCGTGGTACTCGGATTCAAGGTTCGAGGATGGCGAACCGATAGGAGATTGTCGATTCTTGCCCGTTCCCCACTTCACCATCGATAGGTGTCACATGCGCAAGCGGATTCCCCTCCGTCAACTCCGAGTTGGGATGTATGTGGCTGGCATCGACTGCTCGTGGTTCCGGACCCCTTTTCTGAAACATCGGTTTTTGGTTAAAACCGCTGAGCAGATCGAGCGCTTGCAGCGATCCAACATCCATGCAGTGGACATCGACCCCGCCAAAGGGCTCGACGTCACGTCCTTCCCCATCGCTGGAGAAACCCTACATATAATTGGCTTAGATACCTCCACCCAGGTACCCCCAGCCCATGACGCATCCATCCCACTTGGCATATTGAGCCAGGAACTTCGTGTGGCACTAGAGGCGCGCGACAGTTTAGCTCGGTCGGTTAAAACCATCTTCGACGAGATCAGTGGAAGGAGGGTCGTTTCCACAAGTCTGATCAAGGAAACCGTGCAGGAAATCATCATCGTCACACGGACACTCAGCACTCATGCCACGTTCATGGCAATAAGCCATGGACGGCATCTCGATGCCTCCTTCAACAACCATAGCCTCGCCGTCTGCACGCTGGCGATGATTATCGGCCAAGCGCTCGGCTATGATCCAATGAAACTCCATGAGTTGGCGACTGGCGCGTTGCTGCATGACATTGGTCTGTTACAGCTTCCCCGCCATCTATCCCACACATCGACTCCCCTCTCCGGTGAAGACCTGGTGGCCTTCCACCATCACCCAAGGCTCGGCGCCATTGCTATTGAGGCACAAGGCCATTTCCCCCTGACAGTTCGTCAAGTTGTGGCCGAACACCATGCCACACTCGACGGGCAAGGCTATCCAGCCGAAACATCGGCAGGCTCCACGGCGGAAACGAGCCGCATTGTGATGATCGCAGATCGGTACGATGAGCTGTTAACAGGATTCGGAGGACTCCGACCGCTGCCTTCCCACGCGGCAATTCAACAACTATTCAAAGAAGGAGAGTTTGGCCGCCTCGACCTTGGCCTTGCCTCCCTGTTCATCAAGCTGGTTGGTATCTATCCTGTCTATAGCTTCGTAGAACTCAATACAAAAGAACGAGGGGTGATCACCATGATCAACCCCGACACCCTGCATCGGCCGATCGTGGCATTAACCTATGACGAGACAGGAAGCCAATACCGACATCCTTTTACGGTGGATCTCTCCGTCCAGGATCACCCTCCCTCACGCTCCATTGAACGTGTGATTACATCAGAATCAGGAGGAGCGAGTCTCGCAGCCTAACAGGATGCTGAAAAGGTCCGCCAGTTCTC
>JBDTPK010000522.1:0-2876 GCA_039932735.1 Nitrospirota bacterium | reverse complement strand
GAGCGCACCGTGACGCCGGACGACCAGTTCTCGGCGGTCAGCGTCAGTTCCAGCGCGCCCAGATGCATGTCGTCCATCGAGATCAGTCGTCGCTCCTTGAGTGTGCTGCGCCGCCCCTGGTCGTCCTCGAAACGGATGCTTCGCAACAGCATGCCGCGCCGCAGATCGAGTTCCTGGCGGTACGACAGGAGCGTGACTGTTCTGACATCGAACCAGTCCTGCTCGGCGATGCGAAACTCGAGTGGGAGCCAGTTGGGGAAATTCACGAGATCCTCGTTCTCGACCATGCGACCGGCGATGTCGGTACGCAACCGGTTGTAGCCGCCGGCGAGGTAGGTCCCCGGATAGTGGATGCCGTCCGCCACTGCCTCCGCGGCGGCACCGCGCGTCGCGAAATAGCCGTTTCCCAGGGTGCATAAGGCTTCGCGAATACCCTCTCGCGCCGGGTCGAAGCCCTCAAACTCCAGTGACCACGCAGATGGCGGTTCCACGGCCACCCGGACTTGCGCCAGACTGGTTACCACGACATCGGCGCCGGCATCCCGCAGCGCCTGCGCCTGCCCGCGGCGATCGACGCCGATGACGCATTCGAACCGGCCGGCGCGCCCGGCCTCGACGCCGGCGATCGCGTCTTCCACGACAACGGTACGCGAAGGGTCTGCCCCGATGCGCCGTGCCGCCTCCAGAAACGCATCCGGTGCCGGCTTCCCCTTGAGTTCAAGCCGGGTGACGTCTGTTCCGTCCACTCGCACGTCGAACAGCTGCGCGATTCCTGCTGTCTTGAGCACCGCCGCGCAGTTGTTGCTGGAGGATACGACGGCGGTCTTGATCTCCTGCGCCCGGAGTGTACGCACCAGCGCAATTGCCGCCTCATAGGGCTCGACGCCGTGCTGCTCAAGGTGCTGTAGGAAATACCGGTCTTTTCGATTGCCCAACGCGCGCACGCTTTGCACGTCGGGGCCGTCTTCTGGTGCACCCAACGGCAATGCGATCCCGCGAGACTCGAGGAAGGCTGCCACGCCGTCGTAACGCGGCTTGCCGTCGACATAGCGAGGGTAGTCAGTGGCAATATCAAATGGCACGAACGACTCGCCTGCCTGAGTGGCGCGCTGCTCGAGAAAACTATCGAACAGTTTTTTCCAGGCCGAGGCATGTACACTCGCCGTCCTGGTCAACACCCCGTCGAGATCGAACAGCACCGCGTCGTAGTCCCGCGGGGAGAGTGTGATGACGACGATCATAGAGTCTCCTGTCTGACGCTCCCGGGACGGGCTGCCGTACTCGGATCCCGTTCGTTCAGGGCAACGACCCGTTTCACGGCAAAGAATAACAACACCTCGTTCGCTGCTGTCACTTTGTCGCCTTCGCCAGTATGGGGTTGTGCCAACCTCTGTCTTCCGCAATGAGCGCGTCAGCTTGTTTCGGCCCCCAGCTGCCTGGCTTGTAGGGGTAAGCCCGGTGGTGCGTGTTGAGGACTGGATCGACTACCGCCCAAGCGGACTCAATTGCGTCCTCCCGGGCAAAAAGCGCCCCGTCGCCGGCCATGGCGTCGCTCAGGAGCCGCTCGTAAGCCGTTTCCTTTCTCGGCTGTTCATCCAGCAGATAGAGCTCGCGCTGGTCGCCGACGAACTCCTTCCCCGCACGCTTGACGCGAGCGGCGAGGGCGACGGCGGAGTTGGGGGAGAGCCGGAAGCGCAGATAATTCGCTCGACCGGACACCGGCGCTGAATCGTCGAACAGCCGTTGCGGTGGTGGCTTAAACTCCACCAGGACCTCGGCGACTGTGGCGGCCAGACATTTGCCTGAACGCAAGTACCACGGCACGCCTTCCCAGCGCCACGAATCGATGAACAGCCGCAGAGCGCAGAAGGTCTCGACGTCCGAGCCCTTCGCCGCGCCCGGCTCTTTCCTATAGCCAGCGTACTGGCCGCGCACCACCTCGTCCGGCTGCAGGGGCCGCATGGCCTGGAACACCTTGGTTTTCTCGCTATGAACGGCGCCGAATCCCTGATAGGCCGGGGCCTCCATGGCAAGCAGCGCGACGATCTGGAACAGATGGTTCTGGATGACGTCGCGCAGACAGCCCGCACTTTCGTAAAACGCGCCGCGGCCCTTTATACCGAAATCTTCGCACAGGGTAATCTGAACACTGGCCACATAGTTACGGTTCCAGATCGGTTCGAGGAAGGAATTGGCGAAACGGAAATAGAGGACATTCATGATCGCCTCCTTTCCAAGATAGTGGTCGATGCGGAAGATCGAATCTGCCGCGAACACCGACCGCGCAATGCGATTGAGTTCACGTGCGGAGGCCAGATCGCGCCCGAACGGCTTTTCGACGATGATCCGCGCATGCTCGGCCAGGCCGGCAGCGTCAAGCCCTTTGATAACCGCGGCAAACAGCGCGGGTGGAATGGCGAGGTAATGGACAGGACGCCGGGCGCTCCCCAGCGTCTTTTTGAGCGCTGTAAAGGTACCCAGCTTGTTGTAGTTGCCACTCACATAGCTGAGCAGGGAGAAAAGACGATCAAGGGCTGACTTGTCATCGATCCCGCCTGATTTCATTATGGCGTCCCTGACCCGATTGCGTAGCTCAGCCGAGCTTAGCGTGGACGTGGCGACGCCGACCACCGGAACATTGAGGTCTCCTCGCTTCGCCATCGCATAGAGCGCCGGAAAGATCTTCTTGCGAGCAAGATCACCCGTAATACCGAACAGCACCAATGCGTCGGATTGCATCGCGGCGTCGTGGCCCTTCTCAGTATTTCTTTTTCTTTTCATCATGTCCGCCAAACTGCGTCTCGTCGCGGATAGAAGCCGGTTGGCATAGTCGGCATCGCTGCGCGAGGCAACGAGCTCGAATAGCGTCGCATTGA
>JBDTPK010000521.1:0-2887 GCA_039932735.1 Nitrospirota bacterium | reverse complement strand
GGGGCGTTTAGACGCCCAAGCGCTTTATGTGCTCAGGTAGTGTGTCGACAATCTGCTGGGGATCTTCGGGTTCTTGCCTTTGTCGGACGAAAGCGTAGAATGCGCCACGTACGCATCCACCCTCACTCGCGGGATTTAGGTGCACTCATGACGTCGAGCAACAAAGCCTATAAGGCCTTTGTCTCTTCCACATACATAGACCTCAAGGAACATCGTGCTCATGTGATCAATTCACTGCGTAATGCAGGGTTCTTTGTGGACCCGATGGAAAACTGGACGGCAGACAGCGATGAGCCAAAAAAGTTTTCTCAGGATCGCCTCGCTGGCTGTGATCTGTGCGTGCTGCTTGTCGCCTTTCGCCGTGGGTTCGTGCCAGAGGGTGAAACCCACAGTATTACGCAGATGGAATATGACACCGCGGTGAAAGACGGGATTGATATTCTCCCATTTGTGCTTGCCGAGGATTCACCTTGGCCTCGAAAGTTTGATGAGCTAGACAAGGATCAGGAAGTTAAGACTTGGCGGGGCTACCTGAGGACGAAGCACGGGGTTGAGCCCTTTTCCCTAGATCCTCGCTCCATTGACATGACTGGTGCTCTGGGACGTTGGTTAGCGAAGAAGAAGGGAGTGCCGTCGGAGGGGGCACCGACTTTGCGGATCGATTGGCCGGACGACAAGTCTCCCTATCGCGGGTTGCAGTGGTTTAACCAGGAGTATGCGCCCTTGTTCTTCGGGCGTGATCGAGAAGTAAATGAACTGGTCGCCAAGATGAGCGAGCCAGGAGGACGCGCGCTGCTTGTCATCGGGGCGTCCGGGTCGGGGAAATCGTCCGTGGTCGCGGCGGGAGTCCGTCAGGCCGTCACCAAACAAGGGCGATTGCCTGGAAGCACACAATGGGTGTGGCAGCGCATCCAACCGAGCGATGGCGACACACCCTGTGATGCGCTTGCCCGGGGACTGAAAGAGGCGTTCCAACTCTCCGCTCGACCGCGAGTGACGACCACAGGCCCCACGCTTCGCGATCTCCTCTCCCAGCATCTCAGTCAAGGCCAGGAATTGATCCTGTTCGTCGATCAATTCGAGGAGTTATTTACGAGCGGCTTCAAAGAGCGGGACATTCAAACGTTTCTTGAGCTTTTGATCGGTACGGCAAAAGATCAGACTAATCGGCTGAGAGTGGTGGCCACCATCCGCAGTGAATATCTTGGAAAACTAGAGGCGTATGAATCCACGCTGACCCTGCTCAACAGCCCCTACCGGTATCACTTGGGTCCTGTGTTGCCAAGGATGTTGCAGGACATGATCGAGAAGCCGGCTGAGGCCACCGGATATACGTTTGAGCGGGGGCTTGTCGAGCGAATCTTGCAGGACACTGGACAAGAGCCGGGTAACCTGGCGCTCGTCGAGTACGCCCTCAAGCAACTCTTTGAGAAGCGCAAGGGCCGGGCGTTTACGCTGGAGGCCTATGAGGCTATTGGTGGCGTGGTCGGTGCGATTGCGACGAAGGCCAATGCCGTCTTGTCTGATCTGGAGGAAGAGGTGCGCGGGGAGTTCGACACCATCTTTGCCGAACTGGTGCATCTCGAACGGGAGCGCCCGCCGACACGACGCCGCGCGGCCGTTTCGACGTTCAGTCCAAATCAGGCTGCCGTGAAGCTCATCGACGCGCTGGCTGGGCAACAGTGTCGCGTCTTGGTCACGAGCAGGAGCGGGCAGGAGACGATCGTGGAGGTCGCACATGAAAAGCTGTTCTCAGCCTGGCCCAAGCTCAAGGACTGGATCGACAAGAGTGGGGAGGACTTACGGCTGATCGACTATGAAGAGGAGGCAGCGCGGCGTTGGTATGCAACTGGTCGCCATCTCGGAGAACTGTGGCGGAGAGAACGGGCCGACGCAGTCCAAGGTGCGCTAAAGCGATTCAACAAGACGCCATCACGTAAGCTTCGCACGATGTTGAAGCCACAGCCGATGCTCATCAAGAGACTCGATCATACATCGCGGTCACATCATGACCGCCTCCTCATTGGGCAAAAGTTAGTGGAGTTTGGTGACACACGGGATGGGGTCGGCGTGAAGGATGGCGTGCTGGACATCGTGTGGATCGAGATCTCCGAAGGACAGATCGAATTAGAGAACATCGACCATGTGTTCCAGGTCAAGCCGTTCCGTATCGCCAAATACCCAGTGACCACCGCGCAGTTCGAGGTGTTTCTCACGGCAGAGGACGGTTATCGAAACGAGGCATGGTGGAGCGACATCGAACAGAGCAGTGAAGCTGCTCAGCCGTCATGGCAGGAAACTAATGCTCCGCGAGAAACTGTCTCGTGGTCTGACGCAGTGGCGTTTTGTCGATGGCTCAGTGCCAAGACCAGGACCAACATTCGCCTTCCAAAGGAATGGGAATGGCAACAGGCTGCTACGGGAGGCGATCCAACGCGCGAGTATCCTTGGGAAGGCGGCTGGGATGCATCCCGGTGTAATAGCAGAGAAAGCCGACTGAATCGCACGACGGCCGTCGGTCTGTATCCAAGCCGAGCTACCCAGAAAGGTGCTCTGGATATGGCAGGCAATGTATGGGAATGGTGTCTGAATACCTATGAACAACCCGAGACACCAGAGTCAATAAGGATTGGCGGCTCGAATAGCCTGCGCGTGATTCGGGGCGGTTCCTGGTACAACGTACCGGTGGCCCTGCGTTCATCGGCCCGGAACAGGTTCTACGCCGACGAAGGGAGCAACACCATCGGGTTCCGTTGTGCCCAGGACCTCGAGCCCTAACCCTTTTGGCTTTGTACTTTGACCCTTTGCTCTTCGAGATCCTGATGGTCCCGTTCTAGTCCGGAGAGAGCTGTTGCGAACAACGACACCTATGACGAGGTAGCGCATG
>JBDTPK010000520.1:0-2895 GCA_039932735.1 Nitrospirota bacterium | reverse complement strand
AGGAGGACTCCATGGTCCTGCATAATTTGAGACGTAGGAGTAGGCACCTCATTCTCGCGAGCGTTGTTGTCGCTGGTCTTACTCAGTTTTGTCAGCCTTGGCCATCGTCCGCACAGGTGCTGAATCAGCAAGTCAATCAACTTTTGGCGAACAATTGTGCAGGCCTAGGGGTAGGAACCGATAGATCAACAGCCGGGTTGGGACAAAACCTGCAGGCTCTCTGCGGAGTTAATGGATTTCCAGGTACGGCTGGCGCTTTGTCTGCTGGAGGTGGCGCAGCATCGGTTCAAGGGTCTGCTGCGTCGATTTTGAACAGAGTGTTGCTGCAACGGTTGTATGAGACGGACGAAGAGGAAGGTCAATCGCATGCACGGTCCTCCTCCATGAGGCTTAACCCCTTCGGTTCACTACTGTCTGGGTTTGGACGCACCCCTTCCGTGACGTCTCCGTTGTATGCGGCGACGACCGGCGACGGTGGGTCAGCGGCGACATTTACCAGTGGCAGCCAAAGCCGTTGGCATGGATTGGGATTTTTCGCCAGCGGGCTGGTTGAATCACTCAACCGAGATGTCACGACATTTCAGGATGGATACAAATCCAATATTCTCGGGATCACGGCCGGAGCGGACTATCGGTTCAGCAAAAAGCTCGTCGCCGGTCTCGCCCTGAGCTATTCCAACACGGACGGAGATTTCCGCACCGGCGGCAATTTCAGTACGAATTCCTACGGCGGCCTCTTGTTTGCTTCATATTTGCCGACTGACAAGACCTTTCTCCAGGTCACTGGTGGCTACACAAAAAACAATTACTTGGTGTCTCGTCTTGCCTCAGCTGATACTGCAACTCAGGTAGGAGGAACCGGTGGAAGTATCACTCAAGGCCTTGCATCCAGCAATTCGAACGGCAATGTCTTCAATCTCGGGCTCATGACCGGGTACGATCATCCGATCGGCCGATTCACCATTGGCCCACGCGCAGGGATGAACTACAGCAATACCAAAATTGGTGATTACGGAGAAAACGGTAACACGGGAGTTGAACTCAAGTATGGCGATCAATGGATCAACTCCATGCAAAGTGTCCTCGGGGTCCAGGGGTCAGCCGCATTTAGTACCGGTGTCGGAGTCCTGGTGCCACAGTTTAATGCGGACTACATCCATGAATTTGCCAACTCGCAGCGTTTTATCAATGTCCAATTCGCGCAGGACGGCCGAGACAATCCAACTAAGTTCAGGTTCCAAAATGATGTCCCCGTTCGGAATTATTTCAATCTGGGGACAGGCCTCTTGATGGTCTTACCGAATGGCTGGCAGCCGTTCCTGAACTTCCGGGCAATGGTCGGCAACGAACAGTTCAACAATTACGCCGGAACGTTTGGGCTACGCATCGACCTCTAACCTGATGAGGCGGTTTGAGAGATTCTTTCTGCGTTCTCTGAGAAAGAGGCTAGAAACTCTTGCTTTCTCACTGCACAAAGGTGAACATTTGTATTCCATTTTGAATGGCGTCTTCGCTGAATCTCACCAGGAACTGTGGACTGAACATGAATCGTCTGGTTTCACTCTCTTGGCAGGGAACTGGCTTCACGGACACCGGTCTGGTTCGACTGACGAATCAAGATGCCTTTGCGGTCGACAATGACCTCGGTCTGTGGATCGTCGCCGATGGCATGGGCGGCCATGCAGGAGGCGGCACAGCAAGTCAGTTAGCCGTGAAGGCTGTCACGGACCACCTTGCATCTTCAGCAGTCTCTTCCTCTGATTTCCGTAACCGAATCAATCAAGTTGAGGAACTTCTTTGTTCTGCGGTCGCCGTGGCTGACTCCATGATCCATGCCACAGCAGACACGACGCCGGATCTCAAGGGAATGGGGACCACCATCGTGATCGGACTGTTCTGCCCTGGCCCTGAACCTTCGATTGCGCTGGCTCACATCGGTGACAGCCGTGCCTACCTGATCCGTGACCACTGTATCAGCGCCCTCACGACCGATCATTCGTTTGTCCAACGGCTGGTTTCAGAAGGGCTCATCTCCCTCGAGGAAGCCAGGACTCATCCACAGCAAAATGTGTTGTTGCGGGCCGTGGGGGTAGAAGACTGCTTGCCTCCTGATGTCACCATTCATCCTCTCCAACCACATGACGTCGTGATTCTCAGCACGGATGGATTGACAAAAATGCTCGAAGAGCAGGATATTCTCGATTACGCGCTCGCTTCTCAGGGATCTTCCGACCAGATAGGTCGTCAGTTGATTGATGCGGCAAATGCTCGTGGCGGCAAGGACAACACCACCGTCATTGTCATCGCCCCGACAGGACAAAGAGCTGCGCCCCATCACACAACAGGATGAGCCACCTGCCGGAGTGTTCCCATGACCCGACAAGACCCGACAAACATACCCACTTGCGGTAGCTACGGGGTGCGAACCGAAGCGTGTAGTCCTCCAAGGTTTCCTTGCTGGCCGTCATGGTGGCGAGGTCGGCCTCGTCCACCGCTGGTTCTCTGCTGACCTCTTGCGTCATGGTGTAGTGCTCCCCTGAAATCAAGCCAACTGGGTTGATTTCAGGAAAGGCTATAGAAGGTCCACTCTATTTGTGTCACCGCCTCCTCTGCCCCCTCCAGCAACTTCTGGACTTCTTCGACATAGATTTCTGTGATGGCGTAATGTTTGTGCCACTTCTGGACGCTGGTCGGATTCGCATCATTCAACAAGGTAACCGTAGGGTCGAGTGCCGCAAACTATCTGTAATCATCCGATTGATGGCGAGTCTACTCAACGGCTTCCCCGCCTCCGTGACTACGTTTCCTCCGCGATCATGACAGCCCGTACCCGCAAACAGCGAATCCGCTCCACTGAGTGGTCCCGGCTTCGATAAGAGATACCCCTGAATCCGC
>JBDTPK010000519.1:0-2898 GCA_039932735.1 Nitrospirota bacterium | reverse complement strand
ACTTCCCAGGTTCTCATACGCACTTGTGTTTCTTGAACTCCAGACAGAAATTCGAGTGCTCGCAGTCACCCATACCAAACGCCACTCCGACGATTGGCTCAACCGTTTGCAAGCCACCTGAGGCTCAACGAGCAATTTCAGGTAAACAAGAAGAGATCTCCTGCAGAATTTGGCTCTGTCGACCTTTAGCGAAAAGTACGCGAGCATCTCCTCACCAAGGAGGAGCTCATGGGACGATACAACGCTTGAGTTCTAACTCCAAGTGCAACACGAGAAGCCCGTTGCACTTGGAACTTGAAACCGCCAGGTATTGACGGGAGGCTCAGTGGGAGTGGAGCAACGATTCGCTCTCGGGCAGAGTTGGCGATGTGAGCCACACAGGCGATAATCGGCGCGTTATCGAGGCGGGGATGTGGCTCAGTCGCCTCGGCGCGCCCTGGCGCTCGTTGCCCCATGTGGACGGGCGATATGCGGGTGTCCACCAACGGTTCCGACGGTGAGCGAACGCCGGGATTTGGCACATGCCGTTCAATACCCTGGCGGTCGATGCCGACACGGAATGGCTGCGGATGGATGCCACCAGTATTCGCGCCCCTCAACACGCCGCGGGGGCCAACGGCGGCGGCAGACGCAGGCCATAGGGCGGTGCCGGGGTGGGTTCACCACGAAACTCCATGCCGTGTGCGAAGTGTGGGGCACTCCGCTCCGGTTCATGGTAACAGGGGGAGAACGGCATGACTGGGCACAAGCCACGGCGCGGCGAGACGGGTTCCAGCCCACGTCGTGCTGGCCAACACAGGCGATGATGCGGATGCGCTGATCATATGGATTCACGAGACCGGGGCCTTAGCGGTGATCCCACCGAGGTCGAACCGGACGGTCCTTCGCGACAAAGACACCGTGCGGTACAAGGGGCGCAATCTGGCGGAACGGATGTGTGGGGACCTCAAGCATTTCCGTCTGGCGACAACTCGGTACGACGCGACCGCGCGCTCCTTCCGGTCGGGCGTTCGGCTCGCGGCCAGTTACGGATGGCTCAAGTACATGTCGACAGAACCGAGTGGACGCAACGCGGGAGGACTTTGTAGCAACGGTTCCGTAAACAGAATTGGCGGTTGGACGACAGGGAGAAGCTTCGTGAGGCCGGCCTGCATTTCTTGTTGCAAGCTGGCCTTCGTGTTGAAAGGAGGGGGCGGTTACCTCTTCAAATCCAGAATGGTCCCCAGCATTTCGTCTTCGGTCCTTAGGGTATGGAGATTCGCTTCAAACCCCCGCTGTGCGAAAATCTGGTAGACGGCTTCTTCCGCGAGATCGACGTTCGACAATTCCACCTGAGATGAACCATAGCCCATGCCGCTCAGGACTGTAGGACCGGCGGAGTCGTCCTTCCGAACAACAGGGAGCACTCCCCCCGTTTCCACTGAGACAAACTCCGTGTGAGATTTCTTGAATCCGTCGGTATTGACATTGGCCACATTATGCGCTGTGACTTCAACCTGTTTCTCATAGGCCGCGAGTCCGGAAAGGGCTGTGTGAATGGCGGACAACATTGACACCTCCATATAAGCCGGTTAAGGCCTCAGGTATGTGCAAGGAAGAGCGCAGTAGCAGAGTGGGGACAGCCATCCAGTCGCGCGATCACAAACACCGATGTGTGGCGGCTAAGCTGACCCTGGAACAACTTCGTCCCTGCTTAGGTCCCTTGGCTTTGCGTCCCTCCCTCTCGGATGGTTTCACCTTTTCACCTGACGAGCGTCTTCTCGATAGATCATGACGCACTCGTCTCTCGACTAGCCGGAGTATAGCACCTATGCTAGGCGTTGAGGATTCGCGCAGAAACACACATAACGGACACGAATGAGATGCCGCCGACATCTGAGCATCTTTGCCGATTCCACTAGCATGGACTATGAGATGTGAGGTTCTCACATTGTTTGGACAGGTGTTCTCCGTGAATCTTGGTCTTGTTTCCTCCATTCATACAGGATTCTTCTCCCGCTGTTGTTTTCCGCAGAAGCCAGCTGGACGCCGAGGGTACGATGTTCAGCCAGGTGCCTGCTTCCGACGACGCTCCTAGCTCGGTGATACGGGGCGATCGCCCGTCGGTTCATACCGGAATCGCCCACTGATTCACCCGAAATGCACCTCCGCCGAGGTCCGTCGTCCCAGGCTCTGGTGTCGGCGTGCCAACGTATCGATTCAACCCCTGTCAGGCTTCCGCTCCGTCGGCGTAGTCCCGCAGATAGACCTCCTAGTACGTCACACTCCGCCAGAGCCGCTCCACAAAGACGTTGTCCCGCGCCCGGCCTCGCGTATCAATGCTGATCAGGATCTTGGCCTCGGCCAGTCGCCTCGTGAAGGCCACGCCGATAAATTGCGCGCCTTGGTCGGTGTTGAAGATCTGGGGCTGGCCGCTCGCCAGTGCCTGGTCTACGGCCTCTAAGGCAGAACCGCGCCTCCTTCGTGCCCGACAACGCCCAGGCCAACACGTACCGGCTGTACCAGTCCATCCCGGCCACCAGAGACAAGAATCCACGCCGCATCGGCACATACCTGATATCGACGCACCACACGTAGCTGGGCCGATCCACCACCTGATCCCGCAGCAAATACAGGCACACCGCGTGTGCGGGATGCGGCTGGCTGGTATGCTAGCCAGGTACCACGGCCTGCAGATTCATGAGGCGCATCAGGCGGACGATGCGTTTGGCGTCTAATCGCCTGTCAATCCCTCTTCAGCTTTGATGGAAGGGTCGGGCCGGGTTCGTTGTCGTCTTCGAGGTCGACCACAGGTCGCCTCAACAGGGTGCCAGAAGTCGCGAGGATCTCCTTCTGTGATTCTCGCGGTCATGGTTGCGCCACGCCGCGAAGCGCGTTTCGGGATGATCCAGGCGCCGT
>JBDTPK010000518.1:0-2900 GCA_039932735.1 Nitrospirota bacterium | reverse complement strand
GAAGTGATGATGTCTGATCGAGGAATTCGTGCGGTTCGAGAAATCAGCCTCAGGACATAACGGTGGCACCTCGAATACGAAGGGGAGTGAGAACATGAGGACTGGAAAGCAGCGCGCAACGGAATGTCTCCATCAGGGCGACGAGGGTCACGTGCTTCTCGCGGCACTCATGCTGATCGTTCTGCTTGGAATCGTCGGCATGACGTCTCTGCATCTGGCAGGTCAGGATGGATCGGGCATCAGCTCCATGAAAGAGGACAACGTCGCACAACAGCTGGCCGACGGTGCGGCGGATGTAGTGATGAGTTGGTTTCACGATCCCTCAGCCACGCCAGCGGCTCTTGCCGGATTGCTTGCCAAGCGCCAAGGGGGCCTTGCGAGCGGACCGTCGTTCTTCGACGAAGCCGGGCGTTCACAGTTTGCCGGAACCGCTGATCGTCCCGACATCATGCTCGATGCGGCAAACCAAGCTGACAATCAGACGCTCAACGATTCGCCCAGCGGGTTCTCGAGTGCCCTCGGCGGACTTGGTCGAATTCTTAAGGTGAAAGTGTATGGTCCTTTGCAACCAGGCTTGCTGAGTACGGTTGAGGTCACGGCTACGACGGTTGATCACCGGCCAGTGACACGAACGGTTCAGCTCCAGCTCGGGGCGGTGAAGATTCCTGCGGTTCGTGCGGCAGCGCAAGTCGGACAGACGCTTGGATCCATGCAGCCAGGCGGCGAATCTCCCGTTATGGTCCATTGGGGTGATCAACGGGTCTTAGGCGATCTTGCGGTGCAGCGAGTCGAGGATCTTGCCCTCAAGCATACTGAGGCCCCAGTCACCGGTCAATCGTATGGCGAGATGCTCTATGCGCAAGATCCCTGGACGGAGTATTGGATTGGAGGAACCGTCTCGGTCATCTCTCCTTCACCCGGGCAAGGTGCGAATCCTTCGTTTCCTGACAATGTGCATCTGCAACAGTATCCGATGCCTGGGGTGAGGCTCGATCAGTGGGACTACGACACGATCAAGGAGATCGCCTTGCGCTGGGGGACCTATTATCGTCTCGATCCTGCGGGGCGGCTGCATCCGCAGGGAGCCTTGGATGCTGATCAGGGATTCACATCGACAGATGCCCTGGAATCTCAGGTCATCGGAGACCATCGTGGATTGGTCTTCATCGACACCATTGATGGACAATCGCCACGCATCGATAATATGGGAACGTTGGTGTTGGAGACGGACTACGTCGAAGGTCTGCTGGTTGTGCAAGGTCATGTAGTGTTCAGGCCTCGTGCGGCCGGAAAATCTGTTCCTGTTCTCAGTCCATCTCCAATGGGGACAACATCGCTAGGGGCAAGGGTGCCGGTGCAATTGTCCGGCATCCACGTCAACGGCCTTTTGTATGCAGCTGGTGCGATCAGGATAGAACGCTCCGCTCGTGTGTACGGGGCGATCATGGCAGGACAGAGCGTGACGTCCATCGGATCCGGTACTGGTATCGAGGTCTGGTACAACGCTGATTTGTCACAGGGACTCTTTCGAGGACTTCCAGTTGTGTATCGGGCGCCTGGTACCTGGTTGGCAAAGTACTAACGCGAAGATAAAAGTGAAAGGCATTGAGTATGACGGTTGAAACGAATGTGGTGGTTGGTGGAACCGGAGGGAAGAAGGGCAGCCGCGCGCCAAAACCCTTTCGCTGTGCGATCGAGCAAAACGTACTTGATAGTTTGGTTTATCGCGGCATGATCAGTCTTTCTGACGTGTCGGTGGCGGTGGACGATTCGAAAGACGGAAGTCTCGATCTCGAATCGGTGCTCCTCGACCGCTATCATGTTCCGAAAGACGCGTTAGGGTCAGCCCTAAGTGATTTTTATCAATGTCCTTACCTGCCCTATGACGAACGAACGGTTATCGATGCCGACTTGCTGAAAACACTCAACCTCGACTATCTCAAGAAGAACCTCTGGCTGCCGATCACACGTCGCGGTTCACTGATTGACGTGCTCACCAGCGATCCGAACGACTTCGACAAGGGCTGGGACGTACGGCGTACCTTTCCTGGAATGACCATTCGCTATGCTGTAGGTCTGCGTCGGGATATCGAGCAATTTCTCCATCTAGCCAGAGGCCAGGGAACCAGTGGCTCCATCGGCGCCATTCTCGGTGAGTTGGTCAATGATATCCATCTTGAGCCCACCATCGACCCTCTATCAGGTGGGATCGACGAGAATGACTCAGCCATTGTGCGGCTGACCAATCAAGTGATTGCCGAAGCCGACCGCCTCGGCGCATCTGACATCCACATCGAACCGTACGCGGATCGTAAAGACATGGCGGTGCGCCTGCGCATCGACGGTACATGCTCGACGTTCATGAAGATTCCGGCGACCTACCGGCGTGCGATCGTGTCGCGCATCAAGGTTATGGCCAATCTCGATATTGCCGAGCGCCGAAAACCTCAAGACGGCAAGATCCGGTACCGGTTGGCGAAGGATCGTGAGGTTGAACTGCGTGTCGCGACCCTGCCGACCTCAGGACAGGACGAAGATGTCGTGTTGCGTCTCTTGACGGCCAAGCAACCAATGCCGCTCGACGCGATGGAATTTACCCCCGCCACGTTGCAGGCTATTCAAGCCATTGCAGAAAAACCGTACGGGATCATTTTGTGTGTCGGGCCGACTGGGTCAGGAAAAACAACAACCTTGCATGCGATTCTCAAGCACATTAACACCGACGAGCGGAAAATCTGGACGGCCGAAGACCCCATTGAGATTACCCAGGACGGTCTCCGCCAGGTTCAGGTCCACCCGAAGATCGGGTTGACCTTCGCGACTGCGATGCGGGCGTTTCTGCGTGCCGACCCCGATGTCATCATGATCGGCGAGATGCGGGACAAAGAAACGGCCGACAT
>JBDTPK010000517.1:0-2909 GCA_039932735.1 Nitrospirota bacterium | reverse complement strand
TTGAATTTAAGAGATCAATTGCCGCTGTCTCCATTGTACGTCTCTTTACAATACTTAAGGAGCGTTGACATGGGAGCCGGACCGCCCGTAGCGGCCCCACTCCCTTTCACGCCGAGAGGATGGGGCTGGGTTGCCTTCTACTGCGCGCGTCCAACGAGGGCCTTCTAGAGGGGCCGCGCGTTGCGCGAGCAAGAAAGGCACCCAGCCTCATCCTCTTAATTTCTTCTTCAGTAACTCATTCACCTTCCCCGGATTCGCCTTGCCGCCACTCGCCTTCATCACCTGTCCAACCAGGAACCCGAGCACTTGCTGCTTGCCCTCTTTGAACTGAAGCACCTGCGTTGGATTCTTCGCGAACACGTCGCCGATGATCGTGTCGAGCACCGCTTCATCGGAGACTTGCGTGAGACCCTTCTCCGTCACAATCTGTTCCGGCGTCTTTCCGCTGCTGTAGACTTCGGGAAAGATCTCGCGCGCCACTGTCAAACTGATCGCCCCCTGCTCGACCAACTGAAGAAGACTTACAAGTCGTTCCGGTGAAACCGGGGACGCACTCGCGTCGGTCCCTGAATTATTCAGCTCTCTGGTCAGCTCGCCCATCACCCAGTTACTTACCGTCTTGGGTTGGTAGAACAGTTTGACACAGGCTTCGAAGTAGTCGGCCACCGCCTTCGACGCCGTCAACACACCGGCATCGTACTCAGACAGCCCACACTTGCTGACAAATCGCTGCATTCTCGCTGCCGGCAATTCGGTTGCGTGGGTGCGACACCCCTCGATCCAGTCCTGATCCAGCTTGAGCGGCACCAGATCGGGGTCGGGGAAGTAGCGATAGTCGTGTGCCTCCTCTTTCGAGCGCATCACCACCGTCTCACCGCGTTCGAGATTCCAAAGCCTGGTCTCCTGATTGATTGTGCCACCTTCGTTCAGCACCTTCGTCTGACGCTTGATTTCATATTCGATGGCATCCTTGACAAACTTGAACGAATTGATGTTCTTGAGTTCAACCTTGGTCCCAAACTCTTTCTGGCCCACCGGACGGAGTGAGAGGTTCGGCTCGCAGCGGAAATTCCCCTCATCCATATTGCCATCACAGACCTCGAGATACATGAGCACATCGCGGAGGCCCTTCAAATAGGCCACCACCTCATCGGCCGACCGCAAGTCTGGTTCCGTCACAATTTCCAGCAGCGGGGTTCCCGCCCGATTCAAATCGACGCGACTCCCGTTGGTACCGGCAACGTGAACACTCTTCCCCGCATCTTCTTCCAAATGGGCACGACGGATACGGACACGCTGCGTGCCTTCACTCACGGCGATCTCGATCCAGCCATGCTCACAAATCGGCGCCTCGTACTGCGAAATCTGGTAGCCCTTGGGCAGATCCGGATAGAAGTAGTTCTTGCGTGCAAAAAGATTGTTCGCCGCAATCGTGCAATTCAAAGCCAAACCCGCACGCACCGCCATCTCCACCGCTGCCTGGTTGAGCATCGGCAACGAGCCGGGGAGCCCTAAGCACAAGGGACAGGTCTGGCTATTGGCCGCGAGTCCAAACACCGTTCCGCAGCCGCAAAACAGCTTGGACTTCGTCCGCAGCTGCGCATGCACTTCCACGCCAATGACGACTTCGTAGGTCATCGGTTAGCTGTGGCCCTCTTCGCGCAACCGGTCACGCTCACGTCGCATTGCCTCACGACCGGCGTCGAACGCTTCGCGCAAAACCGCCTTCTTCGAATCCATAAATTCCTTCCCCTCTTCCACGACTTCTTCCACTGTTTCGCCGACGCAACCTGCCAAATCCCGCAGATCGCCTTCTGCGCGACGGGCATGACCACGTAGCTGCTCGCGCGACTCGCGTCCAGTCTGTGGAGCCAGCAATAATGCCGCCACCCCGCCTAATGCCGCGCCGCTCAAAAATGCGAGAAAAACCCCTGCTGATGAGGAACCTCGATCATCTGCCATTGTGATACCCTCCTTCTTTTCGAAACCGGTCCTTCATGACGTGGGTTGCGGCTTTCAATCCCGCGACCACGCTCGCCACATTGGTCAACATCGATCCGCTTGAGCCCTTCACGACATCGTGCACGTGCTGAACCGATTCCCCCACGTCCCCAACCGCGTGCAAGAGGGCGGCAGCATGTTGGACTCCCCCTCGGGCTTGTTCCGTCAAATCGTTCAGATTGTGACTCACCACTCGTAGTTCGCCGATCAGGGGCGGCAGATCGTGGTTCATTTTGGCCAAGATTTGTTCAGACTCCGCCACGGTCTTGCGAATCTGAACCAGCATGGGGACGAGAAACCCCACCAGTACCGCAAATGCGATCGCCACAAGAATCGCAGCCATTTCGACGATGGTCATAACGCCTCCGTAAGACGTGAAACGTGAGACCTGAACTGTACAATGTGGAAGAATCGACCCAGCTTTCGTGTCATTTTCTTGCCTTCTTATATTTCACGTTTCACCTTTCCCATTTTACGTCTTACAAGTTACCGTATCACCGGCTTCTTCGCTCGCCATTGTGTACTCTGCTCGTAGGCATGGGCCGCCCGCAAGAGCGTCTCCTCTTCGAAGGGACGACCGATCAGCTGCAACCCGATGGGAAGTCCGTCACGACTGAATCCACAGGGCAACGACATCGCCGGCACACCGGCGAGGTTCGCTGAAATGGTGAAAATGTCCGACAAATACATCTGGAGCGGATCGTCGGCCTTTGCCCCAAACTTGAATGCCGGCGTGGGTGTCACGGGTGTCACGATGAGATCGACTTCCTGAAACGCCGCCTCGAAGTCTTGACGAATCAACGTTCGAACCGCCTGCGCCTTGCCATAATAGGCGTCGTAATATCCAGCGCTAAGGACATAGGTCCCCAACATGATCCGACGCTTCACTTCCGGCCCGAACCCTTCCT
>JBDTPK010000516.1:0-2918 GCA_039932735.1 Nitrospirota bacterium | reverse complement strand
TCCGAGAGCATCGAGACGAGTATGAGCCACCGTCATGAATAATGCGGGCTAGATGATCCCCTACTGCGCGCATCGAACGAGCACATTCTGATCGTGCCCAGTCCGCGAGCAGGAGGACGACCAGGCTACACTTCTCCTCTCTTAATTGGAAATGACCCTAGGCCCCTGGAGCCGACCGACACAATCTGACCAGAGTGTGGCCGGGTCCTTGTCAAAGATACCGAGTGAATCTGGCGGCAAGATCGCCCACGCCCCCAGAATCATCTCGGCTTCCAACTGCCCTGGAGCCCAGGCGGCAAATCCTGCAAAGGCCCGGAAGGTTTCGGTCGGCTTGGCCTGTGCCACGATGCGCTCCAAATCCTTTGCTGTGCGCCCAAGATAGACCCCGTCGAAGACCAGTCGTGCATCCGCTGGAGGCTCCTTGAGTCGGAACAGCAACAGAAAGCGGGTTGGTTCGACCGGCCCACCAGCAAACAGCCGATAGCTGGTTCCCTTGAGCACGGCGATGTCCGGCAATGCCTTGGACAGAAAAATGTTCGTGGAACGATTCAGAATAAGCCCAACGGTTCCCCCAGCCCCATGCTCCACGACGAGCACGACAGCTTGGCGGAAGTTCGGATCATTCAATGATGGGCTGGCGACTAAGAGCGCGCCTTTCCCGACCGGCGACGACGCGAACTCTGTGCTCGCCAGAGCCGGTGCCGCGTGCAGGACGGTCAAGAGTCCCCCGAGCAGAAAACTCGCAATGGCTCTCCAGGCACCAGTAAGACTCGGCGTGATCGAGTAGTCAGACGGAGGCTGCACACACAAACGTATTGTGGACATGCTACGGTTGGGCCGATTGCTATGAAAACTTGGCGACAGGCTACGACTCGATGGAGTTGATGTCAACTCGGGTCTGGGAAGCACAGCGTCGGATCTTATAGCCGAGCCTGTCCATGGTTCTCTCTCAAGAGGGTGCCTGGAGGAATTCACAACTGCGCGCATCGAGCGACCACCGCTCTTCTATTTTCTTCTTGCGGGGGGCTAGATGGTCTCCCTCTGCGCGCGTGAGATAGAAGATCGTGGCAGGTTTTTGATATCCTCACAGTCACGAAGTGAAGAGCATCAGCCTGGAACGCCATTCATGATTCACATCCGACCCGCAACCGAAGCTGATTTCACCGGCCTGCTTCATGTCCAGCAGGCCGCGTTCGGCGAATACGCCAACGTCTATACCGTGAGCGGATGGACCACGGAAACGCTCGACAGCCTCAGAGAAGATGCCGAGGAGAAACATATCTTCGTGGCGGAGGTGGAAGGAGTGGTGGTGGGATCGGTGCGCTTTTGGACCGTGGCTGGGGTCTGCATTATCCGGCTGCTATCCGTGAGTCCCACCCATCAAGGCCATGGGGTAGGAAAAGCACTGATACGCGAAATCGAACGTGTCGCGACCGATGCCCATAAGTTCTATGCCTGCACCATGCTGCGTACTGCCAGGAACATTCATGTGTTCTTCAGCCTCGGTTACAAAGCGGAAACGATTCTCCCCGATCACTACGACCATCTGGATTTGATCTGTTTCGCCAAGTATCGCTCAGGATGCTGAAAAAGTCGCTGCTCGCACCTGCCCTACCCTCCGATTGCTTCGCAATCGATTTCCCCTGACGTGCCCTTAGGCCGAGCGAGGGCCTCCGGAGACCGCACGTTGCGCGAGCACAGAAGTTCATCATGTTCCATTACTCTCCTCTTTTTCGGTTATAGTATCCCCATGCCATCCCGCCCCAATCGCCATATTCCCACGCGCCCTCACCGCCGAACGCGGCGGAGGCGTCGGATGACGCTCACCACGCTCCGGCGTTTTGCACGCACGCGTTGGCGGACGTTCCGTGCAGTCAGAAAGGCCGTGCTGGCCGCGCCGCCGACCCTGCGTATCATCGTGATGCTGGCAAGCATCCTCCTCCTCTGGCTCGGCGTCAACTGGACCTATCACGCGTTCAACAAGCCGACCGAAGTCCTCTTTGCCTTGGACCACTCGCTCGACAAGCACCCCGCCGAGACGTGGAAGCAATATGGCTCGCTCTTCCGCACGCATGCAACAGCCATCATGACGCCCGAGTTGCTGGCTGCGCTGGCTCAGGTTGAGAGTGCTGGGAATCCGGTGGCACGGACCTATTGGCAGTGGCATTTGACGTGGAATCCCTTGGATCTCTACCAGCCAGCATCGAGCGCCGTTGGCATGTATCAGATTACAGACGGGACATTCCGCGAAGCCAAGCGCTACTGCATCCATGACCATCGGGTAGTTGATGATGGTCCCTGGCACGACCTAAATTCCTGTTGGTTCAACAGCCTCTACAGCCGTGTCGTCCCAAGCCATGCCATCCAATTGACCTCGGCGCTTTTAGATCAACGCGTCGCGAGTGCCGTAGACCCGCTACGGACCGGCAGGGCCACACTCCGACAGAAGCAGGATCTGGCCGCCGTGATCCACCTCTGTGGAGCTGGAGCCGGCCACGCTTATGCCTCGCGCGGCTACCGGCTCACCTCTCATCAACGGTGCGGCAACCACAACGTGCGAGACTATCTCGCACGAGTCAACGCGATGAAATACCAATTCGCCAGACTGGCAGCCGCCAGCGAGCAGTTCGGCTCCTCAGATCTTCTCCGCCGAGAGAGAGGGGGCAATGGATTCGAGTGACCGGCCCTCTGCCTTCACCCTCAAAAAAAGTTCGACGAGCGCGCCCACCAGCATCATGTCGGCTCTATCATCGATCGACGCCGGGACGACACGCGAGCTGTCGATGCGCACTAGCAGGCTGCGGAAACATTCAGTTTACGCTCAAATCCCGCTGTGTTCTTACGCATGGCGTTGACACATGAGCAACTCGCAGGATGCTCAAAAAGGCCAGACTTCTCACCCGCCCAACCCTGGCGCG
>JBDTPK010000515.1:0-2923 GCA_039932735.1 Nitrospirota bacterium | reverse complement strand
GGTCGGCGGGCTCGCCCCTCGGACCCTCCATGTACTGCACGAGTACGCCTCAGGTCTTCAGGGCTCCGCGTGTCCGTCTCACAATGCGACTGCGCGATCTCCAAACGAACCGTCATGAATAATGCGGGCTAGAGGACCAACCTGCGGTCCGTTGTCCGCATCATCGAGCCAGCGCGGGTTCGCACATCTGGCCAGTCTTGATCCGCATCGCAGAGATGAGATCCAACACAAAGATCCGTCCGTCTCCAGCGCTGTCGGTCTTCGCGTAGTGTGTAATGGTGTCGATCACGTTCTGCACCAGGCTATCCTCGATGAGGACTTCGATCTTCACCTTGGGCACAAAGATGGACGTAAACACGTTGGCGTTGTACCTTTCCTGACCCCCTTTCTGGTGTCCGAATCCTTTGACTTCCGTGACTGTCATCCCTTCCACACCTATTTCCCTCAATGCCTTCGTAACGTCATCCAACTTGAACGGCTGCATGATGGCTTCAATGATCTTCATCGCGACACCTCCTTATTAGGCTCACCGAGGACGCTGATCGTGCAGCGTCGTGGGATCGCCGATTGATTGTTTGGCACACTGTGGCCTGGTCCATTTTTCACCACGTCTTGAATAGAATGAACTAGGCGCCCACTACGGAGTCTTTGCACAACGGAAGCCGGTGCCAGAGCCCCGGAACGACGGTACATGGATCTCCCGTTCCGCGGAGCGAAGGCCATCGGGATTGCTGCCCCAGGAGCCGCCGCGAATTACTTTATGCGTGCCCATGGGCGGTCCTGTAGGGTTCTGCGACGGGCTGGTCTGATAATAGTCCTGGCCATACCAGTCGCTGACCCATGCCCACACATTCCCGGCCATGTCATAGATGCCATAGGGACTCTTGCCCTCTTCAAACGTTCCCACTGGCGTCAACGCGCCATGGTTGTTCCAGTGCTCTTGATTCGCGTTCGCAAAAAACTTCGTCGGATGCTCATTCCCCCAGGGATAGGTCCGTCCGTCCGTCCCGCGCGCCGCCTTCTCCCACTCCGCCTCAGTCGGCAAGCGCTTCCCGACTGAGGTGCAATAGGCGTTCGCGTCTGCCCAATCCACATTGACGACCGGGCGCTTCTGGTGTTGGAATCTGTTCATGACGCTCCAGTCCGGCGGTGCGTCCCGAGATGTGGCGTCCAAGAACCGCGCATAGTGCCCCACTGATACTTGGTACTTATCCATGAAAAAGGCCTCCAGATACACCTGGTGCGCCGGTTGTTCGTCGGCCTCTCCCATCGCACTCCCCATCATGAACTCCCCCGCCGGGACCATGGCCATCGAGCCCTCGTGAAACGCGGCCGACGCTGTCTTCTCGCGACTGCGATTGCGCCCCTGTTGAATTTTCTCATGCAGCTGCTGGTAGAGGGCGCGTTGTACGTCATCGAGACCCAACTTGTTTGCGATATCGAGAGTGTCTTCAGCCTGGTCCATCTTCTGGTGTGAGGGGTTCGGCTCGTTGATGGCCTGTCTTCCTTCGTCGAGTAAGCGCCAGACTGTGACCTTGTGCTTCCGTTGTTTGGCTAACCCGGCCACCGAGGATTGCGGATTGAGTTCCAGCGAGGTCTGGTAATGCTCTTCGGCGCAGACCCAGGCTTTCAGGCCTCGGCAGGCCTCGCCGAGATAGAAGTGCGCCAGGGCATTCGCGGGGTGCTGTTGGAGGGCGCCTTCAAAGGCTGTGCGCGCCTCCTGGTATTTGTGGTGTTTCAAGGACTCATACCCCTCGGCAAATGTCTTGGTGCCCGTATCACTGGCGGCCACTGCCAATGTCGGGAAATCCGCGAGTTCCAATAAGACGACGAGCAGCAGGATCTTCCTCATACAGCACCTCCGCATTCAGCAGAAGACACGAGCCCTCTCACTCGGTTCGTTGGTGTGTCTTGTTCTTATGGCTGGACGAAACGAACGAGATAAACCGAGCCAACCAGATACACACAATGAACCGGATCAATCAGATAGGGAGGGAGCCGCAGCTCCGGGTCTCGCAGAGCCGGGGCTCCCGTGGCGTTGACGCTCAGGCAACCTGGAGCGGAGCAATCAGGGAGGAGGATCTGATTGAGTCTACTCCAGAATTACGTGGCCATTGGGTTTTCAGGCGTGAATCCTCGCCAGTGAGTGCTCATGCATGAGCCCAATAACTGATGGTCGCCTGCTCGTCCGCCTCCGACTGTTCAACACTCAACATTGATCATTCAATATTCCAGCCGTACTGACTGTCGTTTCGGGTCGACTAACGAAGTGTAGAGCAATTGATGTGCCAGCTGGCTCTCTAGCCGGATTTTTGAGAAACCCATCCTGATTATCTTCATATTCAAAGGGTTTTGCGATGTCCTATGGAAATACGTAGAGGCAGGAGATGCGAGGCATTCGCTCAACTGAATCAATTTTGATTCTTATAGAATCCAATTGGATTCATCTAATAGTCAGTCAGGTATCCTTGGTCTGTTCGGTCTCTTCGGTTTGTCTCGTGTGTATCGTTGAATGAAACGAACCAGATAAACCAGACAGAGGAGCAGGTGATGTTCCCATAATAGAATGGGCCTGAGACCTCCACGGAGATCTCAGGCCCCAGTTCCACAAGGGAGTGTATATGCCTTCTACGATTGATACCTGTGGTGATGGTGTCGCAATCTTCTGATGCCGAGACCGATCAGCACGATGAGACCGGCTCCGACGAGGAAGCTGACCATTTGCAACGGCACTCCTGTCCAGCCGTTCATTTCCGCTACCGTCAAGAAGTCCACCGCCGGTGGCCCGTTGACGATCTGGAACGCAGAACCACTATCGACAGAGTACAGTGAGAGTAGCAGCACCGTGCCGATTGCGAGCAGAGTAGAATTCTGGCTCTTCGTCCTGGCGAGTGGGTGAAAACAGCATGAGAAACGTCGGTCT
>JBDTPK010000514.1:0-2925 GCA_039932735.1 Nitrospirota bacterium | reverse complement strand
CGCCACGGGCATAGGTTCCGAGAGGCAACGGTCTTCCCACGCGAATACCAGTCCGCTCCGATACTGCTGCCACATACTCAGGCAGCGGGCGTTCAGGCGTCTTCCTGCGTGCGGTGCGCGCATCGGGAGGGACCGCCGACTGGGCTGACGACACGGACGACATCGGATCTTCTAGGCGTCGCATCCGTTTCGATTTTGTGGCCTTGTGCATCGGGTCTTTTCTATTCATGCTGTTACCGTTTGAAATCTCATCACCGCTGCCACAGGATATGAGCCTCTTCCAGCGGCACCGCCACGCCATCGCGGTGCGGGATCACTCGCGCCGTATAGTCCGAAGACGGGCGGGCCGCAGCCACAGCCGCGCTGTACACATAGCCGCCCGACGCGCCGGCCAGCTGGCGCATGCGCGTCATCTCCACTCGCTCCGGTGCGGTACCGTTCACCCCGTTGGCGTACAGTTCGACCTGCACAGCCTCTGGGTCGAGATCATCGAGAAACACCTGCACTTCAAATTCGTGCTGCTCGCCGCGGGTCTCAACTTTCACGTCGCCGAAGTGTAGCGTGGCACATTGCTGTCTCAGCGTCTGTTCCCAATTGACCACTTCCCTGCCCACCGCACCTTTATCGGCAGCCCGCTCACGGTAGGCTGCAGCTGCCGAGAGGTAGTATTGCTCGGTGTTAACCGCGCCATGCTCTCACGCATCCGCGTGACCCAGGCGGTGGGAATGCCGCGCTCGTCTCGGGTATAAAATTCCTGGATCACTTCCTGCTCGAGCAAATCGTACAGCGCGTCGGCTTCAACCGCCTCCCAGGCCGGATCGTCGCCATGTTCCTGCCCGTCCCCCAGAGCCCACCCCACGTCAGGCGTATAGGCTTCCGCCCACCACCCGTCCAACACCGAGAGATTGAGTCCGCCGTTGACCAGCACCTTCATGCCGCTCGTACCACTGGCCTCCCACGGGCGTCGGGGTGTGTTGATCCAGACATCCACCCCCTGCACCAGGTGCTCGGCCAGCAGCATGTCGTAGTCGCTCAGGAAGATAATGTGGGGACGCGTCTCAGGCCGACGGGTAAACTGCACCCATTCTTGAATCAAGGCCTGCCCTGCCTGGTCTGCAGGATGGGCCTTGCCGGCCATGATGAGCTGCACCGGACGGTGCGGATTGGCCAATAGACGCAGTAGTCGTTCCGGATTGTGCAGGAGCAGATTCGGCCTCTTGTAGGTCGCGAAGCGACGCGCAAAGCCCAGTGTCAACACGTTAGGATCGAACAGATGTTTGGCCTCGTTAATGGCTTCGGTCGATACGCCGGAGATGGCCAATTGTCTGGACAACCACTCGCGGGCATATTCCACAAGAGACTGGCTGGCAGCGCTGCGAAATTGCCACAGACGGATGTCGGAAATGCGGCGCATGTCCTGTTCCAGCGTACCCGTCATCCCCATCCAACGGTCCTTTCCACAAATTTCCGTCCACAGCTCATCGGCCGGGGCCGAGTCCCAGCTCGGCATATGGACTCCGTTCGTCACATGTCCGACCGGGATTTCGTCCTGCGGCCAGTGCGGAAAGAGTGGCTGAAAGAGGCGTTGGCTCACCTGGCCATGCAAGCGACTCACGCCATTGACCGCGCCACTCCCGCGGATTGCCAAATAGGCCATATTGAACAGTTCCGACGAGTCGTTCAGATTCTGGCGGCCCAGGGCCAGCAGGGCCTGGAGTGGTATGCCGAGTTTCTGCTCAGCATACCCACCGAGGTATTGCTCGATGAGGGCCGGAGCGAACCGGTCAAAGCCGGCGGCCACGGCCGTGTGGGTGGTGAAGAGGTTCCCCGCTCGCGTGACGGCCAGCGCGACGTCGAAAGGCTGCCCGGTCTCGTGCATGAAACTGCGGGCGCGTTCCAACACGGCGAAGGCTGCATGCCCTTCATTTAAGTGACAGACTTCAGGATGAATACCAAGCGCTGCGAGTAGTCGCCACCCGCCGATCCCGAGGAGCAGTTCCTGTCTGAGGCGCAGCTCCGGCCCGCCGCCATAGAGCTCGCTGGTGATGCCTCGATGCGCAGGGAAGTTCGCCGCGTCATTGCTGTCCAGCAGGTAGAGTTTCACTCGGCCGACTTGGACCTGCCAGGCGCGCAGCCAGACTGAGTACCCCGGTAAGGCGATCTCCAACCGCAACCACTCGCCGTTCGCGTGGCGCAACGGCGTGATCGGCAATTGCCCGGGATCGTTATACGGGAAGAGCGCCTCTTGCGCGCCTTCCTTGTCGATGATCTGTCGAAAATATCCCTTCTGGTAGAGCAGCCCTACGCCGACCACGGGCATGCCCAGGTCGCTGGTGGCCTTGAGTTGATCGCCGGCGACATTGCCCAGCCCACCCGAGTAGATGGGCAACGCTTCGCTCAACATATATTCCATGCTGAAATACGCCACACATGTCAGCGGAGCATGCTGGTAGGTCTGTTGAAACCATGCGGGCGCCTCTGCCGACTGCCGACGGGTTCGCACCAGATGATCAACGTGTTTGCGGAACACCGGATCGGCTAATACATGCTCGATCTGATCGCGCGAGACCGTCTGCAGAACCACCCACGGGTTATGCGTGAGCTCCCACAGCACAGGATCCAGCTGCCGCCACACGTCGTCGGTGGCGTGATTCCACGACGAACGCAGATCCAGGGCCAGCTCGGCCAGGGCATTGAACCCCTCGATTTCCGTGGGGTAAAGATTGTAGATGGGGTGACTGGCATGTGTGGGTTTGCTCACAGGTCCTCCTTCTGTATTTGCTCGGACGGAACGCTGACTGCTACGGGGTCGCCGCCAACGGATGAGAAGGCTCTTCTTTACCGGCAAGGTGATAACCAGTCGCTGGCGCGACGATGCGTACCTTGTTGCCTTCGAGCAACGCCGCATTGGGGTGGGTCACAATG
>JBDTPK010000513.1:0-2937 GCA_039932735.1 Nitrospirota bacterium | reverse complement strand
CCTTGCTGTGCCGTTTCTTGAGCGGATACGTCGTGAGATCCGTCACGTTGATCGGCGGGATCAGGCTCGGGGTCGTGACAGGGGGCCGCTGCCGGTCAGAAGGCTTTGCCAAGGAGCTGTTCCTCGATGAGTTCACACAGGACGTGGCCGAGCGTGATGTGGCTTTCTTGAATACGGGCGGTGACCGTCGAGGGTACGACGAACGGATATTCCACCAGACTGGCCAGTTTCCCGCCGGTCCCACCGGTCCAGCCGATGGTGGTGAGGCCACAGGCTCGCGCGGCTTCCACGCCTTTCAGCACGTTGGGTGAATTGCCGCTGGTGCTGATGGCAATGGCGATATCGCCTTTCTGGCCATGAGCTTGGACCTGGCGAGCAAAGAGTTCTTCAAAACCATAGTCGTTGGCGATGCAGGTAATGGCGGCGATGTCGGTGGCGAGGGCGAGGGCCGGAAGCGGGGCTCGCTCACGCTTGTAGCGACCGACGAACTCGGCTGCGAGATGGGCCGCATCCGTGGCGCTGCCTCCGTTGCCGAACAATAAGAGCTTGTGTCCGTTGCGAAAGGCGGTGGTGATCAGCGTGGCCACGTGCACAATGCGATCAGCATGCTCGAGCGCGAACTGTTGCTTGACGGTCGCGCTATCGGAAAATGCTCTGAGCACACATTCTTTCATGGGGAAGGATTCTAGGCAACCTGTTCTCACCTGTCAAACGTGACTCGCAGGCCGGCTATGGCTTTTTTATTGTGGCGATGGGACCGGTCTGCCGGATGGCGCTCATCGCCAAGGCAATCATGGAGCCGACATCGGAGACTGTCGCCGGCAGGATGAGTGTATTGGTCGTTTTGGCCAACTCTCCGAACTTCGTAATGTACTGTTCCGCCACACGCAGCTGGACGGCTTCCTGACCCCCCGGTACTTGGATTGTTTCCGCGACCTTGCGCAGACCCTCTGCCGTGGCCTGTGCGATGGCAAGGATGGCTGCAGCCGCTCCCTCTGCCTCGTTGATCTGCTGTTGCTTCTTCGCCTCCGAGGCTTTGATCACTTGTTGTTTTTCGCCCTCGGCCTGGTTGATCGCTGCGTCGCGTTCTCCCTCGGAGGTGAGAATTACCGCCCGCTTTTCCCGCTCCGCCCGCATCTGCTTCTCCATCGCGTCCAGTACACCCTTCGGCGGGGTGATGTTCTTGATTTCGTACCGGAGGACTTTCACGCCCCAGGCCTCTGAAGCCTTGTCGAGTTCGTTCACCACCTGAATATTTATGTTGGTCCGTTCCTCGAACGTCCGATCCAGTTCGATCTTGCCGATCTCGCTCCGCAGCGTGGTCTGCCCCAGTTGGATCAGCGCGAAATGAAAATCGCTGATTCCATACGAGGCGCGCTGAGGGTTCAAGACCTTGAGGTACAAGATGCCGTCCACCGACACCTGTACGTTATCGCGTGTGATACAAATCTGTTCCGGGATGTCGATGGCCGTTTCCTTGAGCGAATGTCTGTAGCGAATTCGGTCGATGAAGGGGACGAGCATATGAAACCCTGCATCCAGCGTGGCTGCATATTTGCCGAGCCGTTCGACCACATAGGCGCTTTGCTGCGGTACAACCACGGCGGTTTTGGCGATGATAATCAGCACCAGCGCCGCCAAGACCAGCAGTACGAACAGTCCTTCGTTCATCGTCATCTCCTCCGTTCTCATTCCGGGCTGTTCCCGCTCATTCCACCGCTATCCAGATGGTGAGTCCCTCGATTCGCTCGACCTTGCACCGTTGGCCCTTTATCAAGGGGAACGGCCCGGCATTATGCGCAGTCCAAGTCGTGCCGCGCAGTTCCGCCTTGCCGGTCCCACCCACCGCCAAGTCTTCAAGGGGAATGGCGCTTTCACCGGCGAGTGTATCCACGGCAGGCAGACCCTTATCCTGTTTGTTCAGCCGGGCCAGCAGGGGGCCACGGAAGACGAGTAGCGATAGAATGGCGAGTCCTGAAAACAATAGCCATTGGAGCCAGTCTGCTTGAGCGAACCCCAACCCGGCCAGGCTGCCCACGATCAGGGCTGCCAGTCCAAAAAATAGAATATAGAAGCCTCCGGGGGTGACCATCTCGACGCCGAGCAGCACGAGACCGAGAAGCATCCAATACCACCAGATCATCGAGGGGCCTCATTTAATGTTCGAAAGAACTGCGAGGAGTGGGATATCGCCATGAAAGTCTAAGCGCGTTTCAGGAGACCGTCAAGCAGAAGGCGCATTACCCGACTAAGAATTGATCGCGGTGTAGGCCGATGGTATAGTCCGCCCTCAATGGCGCACGACCAACCAGTCAAAGCCTTAGTCATCGCCCTTACCGGCCATGCGGGGGCGGCGGTCTATTCGATTAATCGTTTGCGACCGGACTCACTCTGCTTCGTATTGCCGGATGGGGCGAAATCGCTCGTAGAATCTGAGATCCAGCCGAAGATCGAGCACATGCCCAGACGGTGGGATTGGGTGATCCTCGCGGAGACCGGCGAATTTGTCGGTTGTTATCAAACGCTCGCCCGGACACTCCCGGAGATGTTGCATACATGGGATGTGCAGGCAGGCGAGCTTGTCGTCGATGTAACCGGGGCGACTCCGGCCATGGCTGGAGCATTGACGATAGTCACGATGCCGATGAGTTCGCGGATCGTCTCACTCGTGTCGGCGCCAGAGGGCCAGGAGGAGGACAGGATCGACATTGCTGGGCAACCGTTCGTATGGACACAGGCAAATCCGTGGGATGAGGCGGCGTCTATCTCACGCCGTGCAGGCTGTGAGCTGTTCAACCGGGGGTTGTTTACCGCAGCGACGAAGCTGTTTCGCGAGGTCGAAGTACGGGTGAGCGGAGGGCAGAAACCCCTCTATCGCGCCTTTGCAGACCTCGCTGATGGGTACGATCTGTGGGAGCGATTTCACTATCGTCAAGC
>JBDTPK010000512.1:0-2949 GCA_039932735.1 Nitrospirota bacterium | reverse complement strand
CCGCCTCGATCGTACCGGCAGATGCGGGGAACGGATTGGTCTTGGCCAAGAATTCCTCCGGCGCCTTGGCTGTCTTGCGCGGCTGCGCACAGGTTCCCCCTTGGCCTCCGCTCGGAACGGCTGCCCTGTCCGGCACCCCTTTAAACGTCGCCTTCACGTATGCGATCACATCGGCCACGCCCTGTTGACCAATCGTCAAATTCCAATAGGGCATGTTCGGCGATTTGCCTACTGCCGGCCCGCCATGATTGATGACGTTGTAGAGGTATTCGATCGGGAGTTTTTCAAATGGAATGTTGGCATGAATCGCCGGCTTGGGTTCCAGCCCGGAGGCTGCCGGTCCGTCGCCTTTGCCCGTCGCGCCGTGGCATTGCGAGCAATATTCCTTGTAGACGACCTTACCCCGATCCACGCTGGCCATCCCGAACTCCGGACTCGTCCAGGGCTCATAGTACGTGAAGTCCTTCACCCCCTGCACCATTAAGAACCCGATCACCGCGCGGAGCTGTGGCTCTGTCGCATCGGCCAGAAACTCGCCGCTGTGAGGCGTGAAGTCCTGTGGATTCTGCCCGAAACGGAAGATCCAATCCTGATCGTACCGCTGTCCAGCCGCCACAAGTGATGTGCTCTGCGGACCCCCGATGAGCTCGCCGGTCTCTTCGATCACGTGACAACCGAGGCAGGCGTGTGCCTTGAAGGCCTTCCCCCCGAACGTCGCCTCGAATTTCGTCACCTTCGAGAGATCAAACGCGCCGGCTTTGATTCGCGAATCCTTGTTGTGCTCGGCAAAATAATCGGCGATGGCATTGGCCTCCGACTCAGTGACCATCGGATGCTTGGATGGCACCTCGGTCAAATCCCATCGATAGCCCTTGGCATACAATGGCCCTTCCTTGCCCGTCAGCCACCGAATCAGCCAGGATCGCTGATATTTGCTGCCGGCCCAAATGAGGTCTGGCGCCTTCAGATTGAAACGAGAATCCGGCTGACCTTCGAGCCGGTGGCATTGCACGCAGGTCTGCTGGATAATTTCTTTCGCTCGCGGCTGATCGCTCGCGAACAGCAAATGAGGGAACAACATCAGCCCCAACAACGCGAGTGGTGCACTTCCAATAACCACCCCTTTTCTCATCTTCATATCGCCACCCATTTCATCTTGCATGCCCTCGTCTGATCCCTTACCTCGTCTCTAACCATGCATGAATATCGGCAATGTCCTGAGGACTCAGCACCGAACCCCACGCCGGCATCGCCCCTCGTCCATACAGGACCGTCTCCAAAAACAGGCCCTCATGTTTAAGAATCTGACTCTTCACCAGCTTTGGGCCCATACCGCCTATCGCCATTGCTCCATGACAGGCCTGGCAATTGTGTTCGAAAATACCGGCTCCTCTGGCCGCGACCCCCGTGAGCGGACCTTCAGCCATCGGCTCCTCCGTGAGCGGCGCCGCACTCAATTCACTGTCGAGCGGCGGCAGTTGATCCGGCGCACCAGGGTGATACCTCGCCGACAGATACCGCACGAGCAGGTCTGTTTCGTCGCTGGAGATCTCCGCACCCCAATGTTCCATTTTCCCGACCGTGTCCTCCCATCGCGTGCGAGGCAACCGCTGTTGCACGATGAGATCAGCGCTGTGACAGACGGAACATCGCGCGATAATCATTCCCTCTGCACGTAGCGCCAGCGAGGCGCTGATCACGCCAAGCTCCTCCTCTTGTGCTGCCGCCACACCGACCAGGCCCAAACAGCCGATCACCAATGAGAACATGATACTTCCGCTGACGTTCGTCATAGCGCTACCGTCACCGAGACGTGATCCCACCCGTTCCATAAAAAACCGCCTGGATTCCAAGGAGTCGTTGACGGTTGCATTGCTCCCCGTGCATCGGTCGCGCGGCAGAAAATAGTGAACGTACCGGTGGTCTTGGCCTTCCACACCAACTGCCATTGTCGCCACGCATAGGGATGATCTTCCCCCACCAACCGTGCTGCCTCCCACGTTTTTCCTTCGTCGAACGACACCTCGACCTTCGCAATCTTGACTTCTCCGAACCACGCCACGCCTTGAACAGTAACGGGACCGGACTTCACGATTTCACCCTCTTGCGGCGCCACAACAAGCGACTTCACCACCATGGCTTCCACCGGGGTCGACTGTCCGCTCACCGCAGTGCCCCGTTCCACAGGAATCGTCGGCACACGATAGGCCGTCTGCATGTAATAGCCCTGCGCCTCCTCAGACTGCACCGTGATCTCCGTCAGCCACTTGGTGCACGAATCCGCCATCCAGCCCGGTGTGATCACCCGTAATGGCGCTCCATGCAAGAGCGGCAGGGGACGCCCGTTCATCTCATAGGCGAGAATCGTGTCCGGATGAAGGGCTTTCTCCAGTGGAATACTTCTGGTAAACAGCGGCACAGATGCCACGACCGGTCGATCCGCCCCTTGGAACTGGACATGATACGCCCCGGCTTGAACCCCGGCCTTGGCTAATACATCCCTCAGCCGTACCCCCGTCCATTGCGCGTTCCCAACCGCCCCACGCTTCCATTGAACGCCAGGTACCTTAGGCCGATGAAATGCGCGGCCATTCCCGCTGCATTGCACGACGGCCGTGACGGTGACTTCTTCGCACTGTTTCAACTCCTTGATCGTGAACATCAGCGGTCGGTCCACCAGACCGCTCACATTCAGCCTCCAGATCGGATCGGATAGCAATTCTTCCGGAGGCGGGCCGAAGTGGCTGCGGACAAAGAAGCGGGAATTCGGCGTGAGGTAGGAGGTAAACTCTTTCACCGGGGTTTCAGCATCTAACGGTCGCGCTACGTGTACAATAAAACGGTCGGCCTCATTCTTCGAGACCTCGCGCTCCTCAGCCTCCACGCCTGGGATTACGTGGCCCAGCGCGAGCGTGACGCCCAGCCCACGGACGACCGTTTTCAGCATGG
>JBDTPK010000511.1:0-2950 GCA_039932735.1 Nitrospirota bacterium | reverse complement strand
TGAAGGAGCAGCAGACTCCGAGCAGTCCCAATACCAGAAACGTTCCGACCAATTGCGGGGTCAGTGCGCCGAGCAGGGACAGCGCGATGGCCGCACCAGCCGCTCCCAAGGGGATCAGTCCGTACTCGACCCGACTCTTGGAAAGCCGTCCGACCAGCATGGCGCCGAGGCCGATACCGACGGATAACAATGTGAGCGGGAGTCCCGACATCGCATCCGAGAGATTCAGAACGGCTTTGGCATAGACGAGGATGTTTTGTGCAAAGAGGCTTGCGATGGTCCAGAAGAAGATCTCTCCCGGAATGGCAAGACGCAGCAAGCGTTCAGTCTGAATAGCAGCCCAGGCGACGCGGATCGTCGAGCCCACGCCGCCAGTCTTGCGGGCGGGTGAAACGTGGGGAACAGCAAAGGCGGCAACCAGACCGACGACTGACAAGGCGGCTAAGATAAGAGGCGCCAGCCAACGCTGGTCACCGGCGGTCTGCAAGAGAAAGCCCCCAGCTGCCGTGCCTGTCAAGATAGCGGCAAAGGTCCAGACTTCCAGCAGGCCGTTGCCGGCAGCGAGACGCTCATGCGGGATCAACTCAGGAAGAATGCCGTATTTCGACGGGGCGAATAGCGCGCTGTGGGCGCCCATTCCACATAAGACGATCAGCGGCAGAATACCGCCGGCGGGGTTCAACCAGAGCGCCACGGCGCCCGCACTCATCAGAAGTACTTCGACGACCTTGATTGAGATGATGACCGTCCGTTTGCTCAGACGATCGGCCAAGGTGCCGCCGACCAATGACAACAATACCAGCGGCAAGGTGAAGATGATGAACGTCAGCGCGGTTTGCGTCTGTGCCGCCGCTTCCAGCTCAGCGCCTGGCGCCATGTGCGCCGTCGCTTGCCGGATAGCCAGCAAAGCCACCATGAGCTTCCAAGCGTTGTCGTTGAACGCGCCAAAGAATTGCGCGATTAACAGTCCGCGGAGTGGATGTGGTGAGGAGCGTGGGTCCCTGTTGATCGGTGCCATCACACTGCGCCTTAGATGATTGGGTCGGGTGATGTGTCTGAAATCGGCAACCCTTCCAGCTCCATGATTCTCAATGCGTTGGTCGTGGGGCATGGACCAGGTCTGAGCGTGTAGTCGAATTGCAGCGCGCCGGCTGCCACCGTTTCCTGAAAGTGGGCATTCCGCAATCGTGGCACCGTTTTGTCAAGCTCGGTCAATTCCAGATCGTGTGTGGTGACCAAGCCAAATCCATTGCCTCGCGCGAGTGCGGTAATGAAGGCACGGCTTCCGATCAATCGTTCACGATTGTTGGTGCCTTTGAAGATCTCATCGATCAGGAAAACCACTGGTGCATCGGATTGATTTGCCGTCGCATCAAGTAGGCTTTTGAGGCGCTTGACCTCGGCATAGAAAAAAGACAGGCCCGCTTCGAGTGAGTCATCTATGCGAATACAGGTGGCGAGGCGTACCCACGTCCACTTGAACAGATCGGCGCACACCGGGGCGCCTGCCTGAGCCAAGCAGAGATTTATGCCCAGGGTTCGCAAGAAGGTGCTTTTCCCCGACATATTGGAGCCGGTGACCAGGAGCACGGTTCCCAATGTTTCGAGGGCGAGATCGTTCGAGATCCGGTGCGTCTCTGGAATTAGCGGATGGGCGAGGCCTTTGACAGATAGCTTGGCCTGGGTTCCATGACGCTGCGAATCGGCGGTGAATGGATCCGGCCAGCGATAGGATGGATGGAGCGCGGCAAACGTCGCGAGTGCCGAGGCGGCCTCGACCTCGGCCAATCGATCCAACCAGGTCGGCAGGTGGGTGGCTACCTGAGCCTGAATCTGTTGGAGCCGATAGGTGAACCACAGGTCCCAGGGGCAGAACGCGTTGACAGCGAGATGAATGAGCGGATGGGCTTTGACGCTGATTGCGTGCAGGGTACGGGCCGCTTGGCGAACGAGCAGGGGCGGATTCACGCCTGGTGCGAGCAGTGGCGCCCATATGTCGGCGAGCGCCGTGTGGCGAGGCCGGGCATGCCGCTCGACAAAACCCAGCACCGCTCCCAGTTTCTCCAGCTCGAAGTGCACGCCCACCGCATGTTCCAATAACTCTTCGCCCTGATCGGTCCAGAAATAGAGCACGGCATAGGGCACGAAGGACCACATCCAATAATTCGGCAGCCAGTCGAGCAATGCACATAATCCGAGCCCGATAGTGGTGGCAGCCAGCAGGGTTTGAATCGCTAAGATGGTCGTAAGATGGGGAAATCCGACTGCATGGTTAAGGACGGCTTCCAGCCGTCGGCCGTTGATTTCTTGTTCACCGATCAGCTGAGCTTCGAGCCCCAGCCGATCGCGGAACAGCGATCGCGGAATGAGCTCCTGTATGAGGCGACGGCGTAGAAGCCACTGGTCCGGTCCTGGCGGCTGCTCAAGAAGCCACGACTGCAGCCGCGTTTGCCCGTATGAGGAGACGGTGGTGTCGAGCAGATGGAGGAGCGAATGGGGGCCGACAAGGTCCAAGTCTTTAGCATAGGGATGGTGCTCGGGAGCACTCGACGAACGAGCGGGAATCTGAGGCCAATCCAGCTGGAGCCGTGCCAGATGCACGACCTTGATGTGTTTCCAGAGACGAAGCCGGTGCAAGCGACTTTCGAGCCTGTTATGATAACCGGCCACAATCAGAAACAGGGCAACGAAAGCGGTAACCGCTCCATTGCCGACTTGATACCATCCCATTTTATAGAGGGCGACCGTGCAGACCGCTCCCACGACGAACAGGATAAGACGCCAGCGGGTGAAGGCTGAACTCGCAGCGGTGGCCCGGGCGATCACGCGGTCGAGTTTTGCCGTCAGGCGAGTCAACGCATGGGCGTTCGTTATCGGCGTCACGGACTGCTGCTGGAGCATAGCGCCGACCTTACTGGAAGGGGGAGAGTGCGTCAACTCCAGCCCGCAT
>JBDTPK010000510.1:0-2951 GCA_039932735.1 Nitrospirota bacterium | reverse complement strand
GCAGTGGTGCGGTGCTTGATTGAAAAGGGGTATGACGTGAGTGGCTGGCAATGAGAGGGGACTAGATGACGGGGTAGTTTCTTGCTCGCGCACCCCCCACGATAAAGCTGTGGTCGGTGGACGCGCGCAGGTGAAACTACCCCGTCACCCAGTCCCAGGGAATGAGGTAGAAGAAAAGGTGGTGCTCGAAAGATGGGATGGTCTCACAGCCAGGGCATCCTTTTGCTCCCGGAACGCACGCGCTCAGAAGGCCCTCGTTCGACGGCCGCGGTCGGGATTGCCCTGGCTGCGAGCCCTGAGAGCGTGACGTGAATGAGAAGCGTAGCTACTAGGAAGGGGCTCACATGGGTGAAGGGCGCGTCTCGGGGCGGGTGGGTGAGAATACCGCACGTAGTAGAGGTTGAATCGGGAAAATCAATGGTCCTTGGAACTTTTTTCAGCTCCCTATCTCAGGATAGAGATCGGGGCGCCGGTTCCGCCCAACGCCTCTCGATCCCCAAGTCATACGGTGCGTTGGCCAATTTCTAAAATTTGGCCTCGGTACTGAAACTTGACGAGGCTTGTATTTCATCTTAGTCTCTGGGCCTACAACCTTCAGAAACTAGAGACCAAGCGCACCCATGCGGAACGCAAACCTTGCTTCCTTAGCTCGCCGAATTGTTTGCCAGTTTAGATATGATTATTGTGCTCACTATTTGTATCCACTGACGAATTTCGTCTCTGCGACCGGAGACCCTACTATACAGACAATCGCTTCCCGTGGGTGCTCTCAAGAAGCTATTCAATCCAGTCTCCGCGAGATTCTCCAAGAGGATGCTCACCTTCTAAAGTGTTGTGGTGATGTGTGGCATCTAGCGCAAGCCATCGACATCTTGTTCTTGCGTAAACTAGGCGTTGTTCACTTTACTCTCGAAGATCCGTTACCTGACAATCAACCGGACTATCTTGACGGGGCACTCCACGAATTCGACCAACAACTCTACGAGCAGGGAGAGTTCGAGAAATTTGCATGCTTCCATTTGTTCAATGTGAAATTTATCCCTGGTCACGTAATCGAACCCCCCTATGACGGCTGGGTGATCAAAGAGCTTGAACGTAGCGCTGTGCCCCGTCTTATAGGTGAGATATCGTTTCAGAGCTTTGTTAGTCCTCCGTCAACGGGCACGTGGTTTTTGATCTGCAAGGACACGGACGGATTCGAGACTGAACAACTGTATGACTGGCTGGCTCGCCGATGGAAGGAGGCTCAGCCCTTTCGCCAGGTCATGCAATACACGGTCGATGGTGTTTGTGACATTGATTATGTTGTGCCTCATTTTTCTCCGGACTGGGTGAACGAGATCCAGAAGGGAGGCCTGTACTTTCTTGGTTCGCCTCGCCGAGATATCGTTCCCATGCACCTGTGCCCTCATCTAACTGAATACGAACAACAACAGATCAATCGAATGTGGCGAGCCTATGGTCGTCATCGAACGCGAATCATCGCTACGGGCTCCACGCTTCGCAAGGCCATCAGCATCGCTGGGGAGTTCTTCGAGGACTATCACCGAAAGACTAGCAGAGCTGAGCAGCTTGCCAGCCTCATTATCGCATTGGAGGCTCTCTTTACTCCGACATCTCAAAGCGAGCTAACTTTCCGCATTTCCCAAAACTGTGCTTTGCTCTCGTGTGAATCAGGCGACAGCCAGGGAAGGCAAGAAGCGTTTGAGTTCCTACTCAAGATGTTTAAGCGCAGAGGCAAGCTGTTTCATGGGCAGTTCGACAGCGAGACTCAGGCCCCAGACAGGCTCGCGTCTGACGAAGATATCGGCAAGCTCGCTTCACTGGTGCGGAAGTCGATCCTTCGATTGCTGGCCATGTATCTTCAAGGGGAAAATGACCTAGAGAGCCTAAGGGTGCAATTCCAGAAGGCAGCGCTCGATGAAGTCCTCCGCGATGAGTTATTGAGGAAGGGGGATATCGAGGCGCTCATTGATGATAGCCAGACTTCATTGCCGCCCTCTGCTGCGACAAGAACTGGCCAGGAACAGGCAAGCTCCATAGAGGAATCTCCTTCAACGCCTACGCATTGAGCGGCGCATTCCCTTCCAAACGATTGTTCAGGCCCGCCGATTCTCAGCCGTAGCTTGTTTGACAAGCATCCCATCGCATCTTCGGCTGCTCGCCCGCGATCTTGTCGTAGGGCGCTACCCGCTTTTTCGCAGGGCTCGCAGGTCTTCCTCAACGGTATCAACGGTATCAGCGAGTGCAGCACTGCGAACGGTGCGATGAGACCCCTCATCCGCTGGTGCTGTTCCGCGAGTAGAAATCTTCACCTATGCGGCTAACCACCAGAAGCGGTTCAGGCTTTGCTGATTGCAAAAAGAAACGTTTGCCAAAACGCTTTTTTGCAAAGGCGGCCCTGATCCTGACTGAGATATCGCTCGAACTCAATCGCACGTTCGCACTTTGTCCACGGCTGCAGACGGTGCTTCGCTCTAAAGCTGGCTTGCCAGCCGAAGCTTTAGTGAAGGCTGGTGGAGGGCAGGTGAAACTATCCCATCACTGAGCCTCAGGAACGAGGATGAAAAGAAGACCTGGTTGCTTGAAGGGGCTTCAGCAGAGGCTGGTTTTGCAATCGGTCACTACGAGGTTGGTGAGTTTTTCGCCTGCGTCGAGTTCGAGAGTCAGGCAAACTAGGTCTACTTGTTGTTCTTCTTTGTGGGCTCCTGATCCTTCTTTGATCAAACTCACGATGTAATAGCGCCCGGCTGGGATTGTGGTAAACGAGTAATGTCCGGTGGGGTTGGGTCTGGTTGTGCGGAGATTAGGGGTAGGAGTTTTGCCGTCTGGAGCATAGGCTTTCGCGCATGAGTACGATGACTGCGGTACATTCGAGTCGGTTGTGCTGTGGCATGGACGTTACGAAGTGGGTGAGGACGATGCCGGCGTGTCATCCAAGGGTATCGGCG
>JBDTPK010000509.1:0-2963 GCA_039932735.1 Nitrospirota bacterium | reverse complement strand
GGGTTAGCTGAAGTGATCAAATACGGCATTATCGCCGACGAGGAGTTCTTCGCCTTTCTGGAGCAGGAAATGCCTGCGCTCTTGGCACTCGCGGAAGGGCCGGTTCTCCACGCGATCAAACGATCCTGCGAGATCAAAGCGCAGGTGGTTGCCGAGGACGAACGAGAATCGGATCGCCGACGTATTCTCAATTATGGTCACACGATTGGACATGCACTGGAGGCCCTCTCAGGCTATCGGGGTTTGATCCATGGAGAAGCCGTAGGGATCGGGCTGGTGCAAGAAGCGGGGTTGGCTTTTCACATGGGCCTGTGTAGGCGAGACGTGGTCGAGCGGATCAGAAATCTGGTGCAACGTGCTGGCTTAGCTGAACAGGTCTCACTGCCGTCCTTTACGTCCCTCTGGGGCGCCATGCAACATGATAAGAAGGTAGTCGGAGGGCAGGTTGTTGGGGTATGGCCAGTGCGGATAGGGGAAACAGTCATTCATTCGATCGAACGGCAGGTCTGTGCCGCGTGGTTTCGGCTGAATCATGGCCGTGTGAGCCGCGCATCGAGTGGTCGTCAACAACGAGCGCACTCTGTCCGTCGAAAGACTCGTATCCAAGGGTAACTCTCAATGACGACCACACGCACGCCATCGGTGGCCCATCTCCAACAGGCATTGCGGGAAAAAACACGCGAGGTCGATGTGCTGCATCGAATCTCTGCGTCGATCAGCAACCAACTGGATCTCGAAGCCATCCTCAAGCATATCGTCGAGGTCGTCGTCGAAGTCACCAAGGCGGATGCCTGTCTCTTGTACCTCTTGTCAGACAGCCAAGATGAACTGATTCTTCGCGCGTCGAAAAACCCTCATCCGAAATTGATCGGCCGCATCACGATCGGTTTGGGCGAGGGCATTACCGGGTGGGTCGCGCAGGAACGGACGCGTGTCGTGATACCGAGCAACGCAAACGACGATCCACGGTTCAAGTTTTTCCATAACCTCCCCGAGGACCGCTATCAAGCCTTTGTCTCCGTACCGATCATGGCGAAAAAAGAAGTGGTCGGCGTGATCAATGTCCAACATAAGCGCCCCAAACGCTATCAACCCGATGAGGTCGCGCTTCTCTCGACGATCGCCAATCAAGTCGGAGGGGCGATCGAGAACGCGCGGCTCTATGATCAAATGCAACGCAAAGCGCTACAAGTAGAGACGCTGTCGCAGGTCTCCGAAACAGTGGCCTCCAATCGGTTGATCAAAGACGTGCTGCAACTTCTGGTCACGATGACCGCGCAAATGATGAACTCCAAGATCTGCTCGATTATGCTCTTAGACGAACCCAGCGGAGAGTTGAGGATCGCGGCGACACAGAGCCTGAGCGAACAGTATCGCCGTAAACCGAACATCAAGGTTGGGCGGGGGATCAGCGGTCGGGCCGTGAAAGACCGCCGACCGATCATCGTGATGGATGTGCTTACAGAGCGGGACTATCTGTATCCTGATATGGCCAAAAAGGAAGGACTGTGCTCATTACTGTCGGTGCCGATGATGGTGCGGGAGAAGGCGCTGGGCGTGATCAATAGCTATACATCCGTTCCGCATGTGTTCACCGGAGAAGAAGTCAAATTGCTCCAGGCCATCGCCAATCAGGCAGCGGTCGCCATCGAGCATACGACCCTGCTCGAGAAGTCCCATGAAATGCAGGAAGCGCTGGCGGTCAGAAAGCTCATGGAGAGGGCCAAGGGCTACTTGATGCGCTCGAAGAAGTTGACTGAAGAAGAGGCTTTCAAACTCATTCAGCGGCAGAGTATGGATTTCAGAAAGTCGATGCGCGAGATAGCCGAAGCCGTGCTCTTGGCCGGAGAACTCGATCAACGGGTTGAGAAACAGCGTGGCTAGGCGCGGCCTGCCTGGCTAAGGAATCGTTCTGGGTATGAGTTTCTTGGGAGAGGAAGAGGTTGAGCGTGTCCGCTCCTGTTCTTGATCCGCTAGTTTCTTTTTGATGTCCCGCAATTCTTCTCGCAGCTCGTCCAGATCGGTATCTCGCTGAATGGGTTCCCCCTTCGCAGGCGCCGGAGACTGAGAGGCAGTCGATCGCGCCTCCGATTCGGCTGGCAGCGTGGCAAGGAGGGTGTAATCGATCACCATTGTTGCGTCGGTTGAGTGCGGGGTTCGGTAGCTATCGGGACGCTTGGCTAATTCCGGAACGAAATGCACCGTGCGGTTGGTCAATCCTGTGGGATTGACAACCCGCCAAGCAGCTATGTTATCCGACCCAGTCCGTTTCATCCGGTGTCGGTATCCGGTTAAGGTTAGATAGAGCGACTGTCCATAGGCATAGACTGTGCCCTCCGTCGAGTCTTCTATTGCCGACCCTGCAGGCTGTTCTGACTCACAGACGCCGGGGGATCGGACATCGGACAGACAAAAGACCGGCCCCGCAGACGGTGCCGAGGTCTTTGTACTGCTCTGGACGATCCGGAATCCAACCTGCTGATCCGATGCGACAGTCTTGAGCCCCTCAGTTAAGAGAGGCGTCAGATACTGCACCTCTTCGTCATCAAACACTCGCGCTGCTTCCGGTTTGCCTGGGTTTAAATATCCCAAGGCCCCTCGGCCTTCCTTAATGACTAATCCGCGAAGAACCCGAGCCATCGTATCTGCCGATAACGTCAACGGGTGGGAGGCATGAAACGACCGATCGGGAATCCGTTCCAGATATACCGCACCGCGTTCGGATTCATGGATTTTGAGGTCAAGATCAGGTGCTGTTGCGCAGGCTGACAAGGCCAGGATCATTCCGGTTACGAGGAGATACGCAAGTCGTGGATGGTGAGACATAGTCGATACGTGCCGTGTGTAACACCGCGCAGTCTAGCATAACCAACAGGGCGAGGATATCGGCAATGTCATCCAGGTTATGCGTCATAATTCTACTCTTGACAGAGGGGGACTAGACTCCGAATATACCCATCCTA
>JBDTPK010000508.1:0-2964 GCA_039932735.1 Nitrospirota bacterium | reverse complement strand
CACCTGGCTCGTTCTCGTCATTGCTCCTGTTTCGCATTTCCCGTTCGGCCTCCACACGGCGCCGCTCTGCCGCGATCATTCGGTCGAGTTCTGCAATATGCTTCTCGGCGAACGCTTTGACCGCCTGCCGTTCGTCTGTCAGCCAGTGCGTCAGCGATTCCTTCTTGACCCGCCATGCGTCCGCAAGCCCGAATTCACCAGAGACCACGCCGGTGCTGTCGATGCTGATCCGGACTCCACTCATTTTGCGATCGTCATGTGGAAATCGCGACACAATCTCTTTCAAGACCACGTAGGTGGATGCCTCACCAGGATAGTTCTGGAGAACCGCCAGGGAGAAATCTGCCTCCGTATCGCCGCCAGCTTTGACTAGCTCGGCGAGCGCGGCAGCGAATTCCTGAGTGCAATTGGGAAGCGCTCTGCTGAGCAGGCCCCCCCCTCGAAACCGGAATTGCTCCCGGTTTTGAGCGAACCACAACAGTCCCTTGCTGATGGCGAGTTGCGGGTCTTTCGAGAGTACCTTTTCAAGTTCTTGGAGCTCAAACGGCACCGCCTCTAACTGATCTTCGTCGCCGTCCTCGGGCTTCCTGGCGAGCCGAGTGGTAAGCACTTCGTCGAGTCGCTGCTGCTCAGTCTCTCTGATTCGAACAAAAGCCAGCCCGGCGGTTTCCTCATTTACCCACTGCACATCAGCCCCATCAATCATCAGCGGCCACTCCAAGCCGGGCACATAGATGCGCAGTTCTAACGAGAGGCCTGGCAAAATGAGGAGCGGGCTTTCCAGTTGGCACCCGCCCCTTGAGAGATCGAGTATGAGGCCTGTTCCCTCGGGCTCGGTGGGGCCTGACACCGTGGTGCGAAATTGCACTCGGAAGCGAGGCGTAGCGCGCCGATCCTCCATCTTCATGTCCATGACCGATCAACTCCCCACGTTGTGCTTCTCACGCGACCTCAATCCTTGATATCCACGACACGCCGACTCTCCTTAATTTAGTGAGAGGTACATTAGGGGAGTACAACATCAATATCAACTGACTTTGGCTACAGTAGTGGATTGTTTGGTTAACGATCCGGATTTGCCACGCACCTCACTTTATTTGCATATGCAGGAGTGTTTATGGATGCTGCCATATGGCATGTGGGGGCGTCCTTATAGATACATTTTGTACCTTGGGGGGTAACAAGACAAAATGGTGCTGTACCCGAAGGAGGTTTTTCTCGGCCTTCCACTGCCTCATAGCCCTCCTTCGCTGTGACATAGAGCGCCAGTGCCGTTTGCTTTTCATTGGGAAGTTGGGTCGCTGCATTCGAAGCGGACTCCTCGGTCACCCCTCCACTGGCACTAGATATGGCGATGAGGCTGAAGGCGGCAATCAAGGCGAGAGATACCCCGGCGATCCCCAAGACCCTAATCAAGAGGATTGGGAAAATTTTTCTCATAACCATAACCTCCAATAACATTTGTTTTTGGAACAGGCGGAAGGATACGTCAAAGCTCTAGAAAAATCGACTACTCGGCTCTTGAGTTCGAGAGGGTTTTGAACCTGTGCGCAGAACGACTAGCCACGCGGAAAGAGCCTGAAAGTCATTTTGAAGGTTGTGTCTACAGTACGAAGTGTGAGCCGAGCAGGACTCAAACGAGGCTCAAGTTGCGGTCGTAAACCGGTCGTGTGGCAGAGCTACTTTCCGCTCATTCCCTCTCACTCAATCTCACTACTTCTCAGGTCACAAGTCGTTGAATTTATAGCGCAAAGCCTGTGAAGGCTTCTCCTGCAACCGCCGATACGAAAATCAGAACTCATTGCGGTATTCTTTCTTCGCACCAGGATCATACAAAGGGCCTCGACCTCGCTACGAACCATCATGAATAATGCGGGTTAAGTTCCCCTCACCTTTTGATCGCCCACAGCTCGGCCTGTCACTTCATGCACGCCTCCAGCCACCAGATGCTGGACCACGTTGTACAGGATTATTGGGACCATGACTCGTGGGTACGAGCCAAGCGCAAGAGAGGCCAGGACCAGCCCGGTCCCGTTGTTATTCATTCCCAGTCCGTACATGAGCGAGACACGGTCAGCCTGGTCTACGTTAAACAGACGGCTCAGCCCATACCCGGAGGCAAAAGCCGTGAGGCAGAGGCCCGTGGTGATGCCCAACGTCACCGCCAAAAAGTCGAAATCATGGTCTGCTACCGCCTGGGGAAGGGAGACCGATCCATTCGAGTAGTTCAAGAGCAATAACACGACGGCATTGATGAGTTTGATAAACGGCATGACGGCCGTGAGCCTGGCTTCAGGCACGGCGAATCGCACAGCAAGACCCAGCATAGACGGCAAGACGATCCAGAGGCTCAAGAAGGTTCCCGATCCGTAGGCGGCCAGGTTCTGCAGCACCGCCTCATACTCCTCCGACGCCATCTCCCCAAATACCTGCAGTGCCACCGGCGTGATGATAGGGCTGAGGACGGTGGAGGCGAGAACCAGTCCTAAGCTCAACGCCAAATTCCCATTGGAGTTCTGCGCCCAGGCCGTAGACGCGCCGGCAATCGGCATGGCGGCGACCAACGCGAGGCCGACGAGGATATACTGCGCTTCGTCCGGCTCATACCACAGCCGCATGACCAGAGTGACCCCAAAAATATAGATCATGGGGATGATCAGATTGGCCGCGAGTCCAGCGACCATCACCCGGCTCTTTTGCAAGAGAGATTGTAAGTGCGATGTCTTCACGCCCAATCCAGCGTTAAACATGAGGGTGGAGAGGAGGAGCAAGAGCAACGAGACATGGATCTGTGTCCGGAAGATGTGAACGTCGCCCAAGTTCACGTTCCTGATCCATAAACCTACCGCGGGAAAGACGGCGGAGATGGTATAGGCGCTAATCAGGAACCAGAGCAAATGATGGTGGATGAATTGCGACAGAGCGAGGAGTGTGAATCTGCGGTTATCCATATCTAGCAGGCTG
>JBDTPK010000507.1:0-2970 GCA_039932735.1 Nitrospirota bacterium | reverse complement strand
CCAGGTTACCTATGCCAATATTCGAGATAACCAACACTGCCCGCGGTGAGGAACTAAGTTCATTGGGCTTGCGGAGCTATATGGATAGCCCTTAAGTTTGACGTCCGCATTGCTGGCACTCGAAGACGTAGCGGTTCTGATTCAGCCACGCCTTCTTACCCGAGCATGTCGGGCACACGAAGCCATCTGGCCACCGGCATTGAACCAGGTAAGCGCGACAGGCTTCGGGGGTTGAAAATCGCTGACGGAACTCCCGCATCTTCTTGGGATAACCCGGTCGCTCCATTTCGGGAGAGTGGCAAAAGAACTCACCGGAGTCAAAGTAATAAGCACATGCCGATAAATTAGACGAGCTGGTCCGTGGTCTGCGGCTGGCAAACAGTGGTTCCGGATACGCGTCGCCCCGCGAGCAAACCGGAGGTTCCGGCAGCCGTGGGAAACACTCCCTGCAGTACGGGACACCCTGCGGACTCGGGCTACGGTCACAGGGCGGCACGTACGGGTGCTGGTTCACACTGCGACTTGCATTGGACAGATGGCGCGCATCTGACACCGCTAGGCCCCAGCCCTGCAACGCCCGCTGGTCGACAGCGGTTACGAGCGAGAGTTTCAGGAGGTCTATGGACCGGTCGGTGCGCGGACTGAATGATCTCGGCCAGACCATGAACACGGAGTATAGGGGAGTCGCCTACTCACGTCAGCGTTGGTCGTGCCGGAGAATATCCACGTCCATTGCGTGCCGGGTTATACGCCAATACTCAATCTTCAGAAGCATCTGTGGGAGGAGCTTTACGAAAATGAATCTCCGAACTGGGTGTGTTCAGATAGGTCCGGGGTGGTGCGCACCATGGTCGCCAGCCTGCCACGGCTGGCGTCGGATCGAGATCGTGTGCAGAGCATCAGCGCACGACTCTGGTTTGTCAGCGGTATCGGTAGGACACGCGCGGGACGAAATACTCGATGCTAATTGAGCGGCAGAGCCCGATTGTGCCCGGTATAGAACATATTTCTTTGCTTGACCATCCGTGGGTTCAATCAATGCGCTCGCTATCATAGCCAGGCTGTGCTACAGTAAATTCAGATGAAGTCCGGTCACTACTCTATCCCTCGCGCCCTCATTCCCTCCCTCAAGATTCTGCGCGATTGATGCTCTAGTTTCCGCTCTGCTCCGCACGCTGGCCTCTTTAGTGAAATAGAACGAACCCTACGAGTCCGTGCCGCCGTGGTCCCTGTCCGATTGTACGGTCGGCGGGGAGCGAAGCCCGTGAGCCGTTAATCGAATCACACACAGCCTATGGTGCCAGCCTGCAGTTGCCATTACATATCCATTTAGATTAAGAGGCCCTATGAGCCAAACAGTAAAACAACGCAACACGCCAGAATCATCAACGTTCGCCATCACCCCCAAAGGTGTATCGATCAAGATCAGCAGTCGCCGCGGGATCTGGACCTTCATCCTCTTTTTCGTCATTACCATGGGTGCCGTGATCGGAGTCCCTCTCTATGGATATCTCTACCACTACACCTGGCTCGATTGGTCGATGTTTGCGCTGCTCTATGTCGTCAGCGGACTGGGCATCACCGTCGGCTACCATCGCTTGATGTCCCACCGAAGCTTCGACTGCCCAAACTGGGTCAAAGGCGCACTTTTAGTCGGAGGCGCCTGGGCGCTTCAGAATTCTGCTATCAAATGGGCCGCCGACCATTTGCGTCATCACGCGCACTGTGACGAGGAAAAAGATCCCTACAATGCACAACAAGGGTTCTGGCATAGCCACTGTGGATGGCTCTTTATCCCCGATCGGCACGCCGATCCCAAGTATGCGACACGTGTCGCAAACGATCCCGTTGCGATTTGGCAGCACAAGCACTATCCCTTCCTGCTCCTCGCAGGCCTGGCCGGCACATTTCTCGTCGGCTTTCTCTACAATGGTTTAATGGGTGGAATTGGCTGTTTTCTCCTCGCCGGCGTGGGGCGCACATTCGCCGTGCTCAATTCAACATTTTTCATCAACTCCGTCTGCCATCTATGGGGAAAGCAGCCGCACGGCACATCAGACTCCAGCCGGGACAGCTGGCTGGTGTCCCTTGTGACATTCGGCGAAGGGTACCATAACTACCATCACATGTATCCGACCGACTACCGAAATGGCCCTTGCTGGTACCACTTCGATCCCTCAAAATGGCTCATCCATGGGCTCTACTCATTGGGACTCGCGACCTCATTACGGACTGGGTCGTATGTTGAAGACTCGCTTGCTCGGACGAACTGACGCATCACGAAGGGAATCTCGATGGGGAAACGGGTCCTGTATGTAGGAGGACTCCCGGACAAAGTTTCGGACTGCGAGCTCCGCGGTATCTTCACTTCCTATGGCTTAGTCGCCAGAGCCTATGTGGTTCGATTCAAACATACGGGGAAATCTGCAGGATACGGATTCGTGGAAATGGGATCCAGTGAGCAGGCCTCAAACGTTGTGGTTGCCCTTGAAGGCACCAAATGGGAGGGCCACCTCCTCAGGCTCCATATTACCCCTTACGCAAACCAGACCGTATAGAGTCACACGCGTGACAAAAAAGGAGTCCGTATGGGCCGTACAAACTTAGATCCCATCATGACCTTTCCAGATGGATCGCATCTTTTAATCAGCACTGCCTGCTCAAAAGAAGGAAGTTTTTGCTGTGCCCTGTACACAGCAACCATCGCAGCCGATGATCGAGGAACCTTCCGCGTTATCTCCAACCATCTCGACGCAGCCACATGTCTGATTGCGCAAGATGACGCCTACAACTATGCTCAACGTCTGTACCCGCGATCAGCTGAGACAATGAAAAAACCCCCCTATCTCATCTGGCCCGGTCCGGGTCCGACCGGCAATGCGGATGTGTAGCGCATCGTGTCTCTTCCTCTCATACTCCTGTGGCACCCGCAATCCCTGACCCAACCGCCCACGTCGCTCCTCAATCATG
>JBDTPK010000506.1:0-2975 GCA_039932735.1 Nitrospirota bacterium | reverse complement strand
GTCGACCATGGGTGCCCCGTCTTGGTTTGTAATCTTTGAGCGCCTCTCCCACGAGCCGGCGCATCTCGTTCTGCTGGGCTTCGATGTCTTTCGTCGCGTCCATTGTGATGAGCTGAAACTCATTGACGACCTTCTCGTATTGGGCCAGGATGCGTGACTGGAAGATGCGGAAGCTTTGGGTCATGTCTGGGCTCAGGTCTAAATCCATGCCGGCTTCGTAGTACTTGAATTGTCCGCGCGTCCCTCCGAGGAGCCGCGAGATGGCGGTCTCGATCGGTATCTTGAAGTAGAAGGCCATGTCCGGTGTGATGGCGAAGCGGTAGAGTTTGCGAATCCATTCAGGCGATACGCCGCGGACCACGTCGCGTGCAAACGCGGTGTACATGTAGCGGTCGGCCAGGACGATCATGCCGGCTTTGAGCGGGGGCAAAATTTCATGATATTGCCTACTGGCAAAATCGGTGGCGTGTAACAAGCTGAACGTCGTCGGTGTCAGGCTTTTATTTTTCTTTCCCCGTTTGGTTGTGTCTTTGACTAGTTCCGAGGAGTTCCATTCCGTGAAGAAGACTCTATGGCCTTTCGACTCCAGCCACTTGTGCAACAACAGCAGTTGCGTGCTCTTGCCGGACCCATCTATGCCTTCGACGGTGATCAGTTTTCCTGGGTAGGGGTGGGGATGTTCTGATACAGGGTGTTGGTCGCTCATGCAGCCTCGTCTTGTATGATGACGGAAAACTTTAGACGGCGGCGGAATACGCGTTCAAAGAGATCTCCCCGGCCTGCGGCGGCCCAGGTTTCCATCTCTGCATCGCCCGTCACGTGTGCGGTGATAGTGACGGTAGCGCCCAGCCTCACATCGAGAGCGCGGACGACCGAAAAATGTGTTCGGTCCAGGCCGTCAGCGATCCGAAGCAGTGAGGACAGGATCCGCACAATGCGTTTGTATTTGGGTGAGAGGGCGTTGAATCCCTCATGTCTCAGTTGAGGGGCTGCGCGCCGGTGGTACCGTGCTACGTTCGCGACCACCTGAATCTCCTCCTCGGATAATCCTCCGAGGTCGCTATTCGTGATCAGGTAGTAGGCATGCTTGTGGTGCTGGCGCTCGTTGATGAGGTAGCCGACGTCGTGCAGAATCGCGGCGTATTCAAGCCAGTTCCGCTCGGTAAGCCCCAAGCGATGGAGGCGCGTTGTTTGGTCGAAGAGGCGTAGAGCCAAGCCGGCGACGTGGAGGCTATGGGTTTCGGGGGCGTGACAGCGACGGGCGAGTGCCATGACGTTGCGTCGCCGCACGTCCGGAATTTCAGCTTCCGCTTTGAGTCGGTCACGGTGGCGATGGATAAAGTCGTAGATGATGCCTTCACGGATGGCCTTGTCGCAGAGGATGAGTTCGTCGCGCCCTGAGAGTTCCATCAGACGGCGAAGGACCACCGTGGCAGGAAACAGGGTGTCGACGCGTTTGGGATCCAATCCGGGGATCGCCAGTCTGGCTTTGATGGTGGAGTGACGGAGATTCTGTTCGATCTCTTTGACATCTTTGAGTGAAATCGTCGCGAGATTGATTTGGGAGAGCGGCCGATTCGTTCGACGAAGATGAATGACTTCCGCCAAGTTGCTCGCCATGCCGGAGGTGGCGATCAGGGAATCGAATCGTTTTGTCTTGAACGAATCGAAGGCGCCCTGTAATTGAGCCGTCACCGTGTCTTCGAGTGACCGGAGCATCCCCTCTGATGGTGGCGTACGTTTTAGGAATTCGTCTGCCAGTCGGATGGCGCCCAGCTTCAGGCTTTTTGAGTGGAGGAGTTGGTCACGATTCCCGACCATCAGTTCGACTGACCCACCGCCGACATCCACCGAGAGCGTCGGCTGTTCCGTCATGGGCACATTGTTTTTGATGCCCAGGAAAATCAGCCTGGCCTCTTCAGTGCCGCTGATGACGCGGACGGTCAACCCCGTGTGTTCGGCCACGAGATCGATAAAGTCTCCTCCGTTTTTTGCCTCACGCACGGCACTGGTGGCGACGGCGATAATGCGCTCGTAGCCCTTATTCTTGGCCAGCGTGGCAAGATTTCGAATGACGTCGAGTCCACGTGTGATTGCCTCGTCAGAGAGGCGATGGGTCGTAAAGGCCCCGTTCCCGAGTCTCGTCATGTCTTTGAAGCGATCGAGGATCTTGTAGCTTGCGTCCGGCTGGATCTCAGCCAACACCATGTGGATGGAATTCGTTCCGATATCGATGACGGAAATCTTTGCCATGAAATAATGAAATTCTCTCAAACACTTATCATTGAATGAGGGTAAGCTAGATGAAGGTAGCTTGGCATGTCAAGATGCGAAGTTTTCATTCTCGGCGTTAAGTTAGTCAGCTGCTCTCTGGTGAGCAGTCGTGGTACTCTCGCCTATGTCTGATCGTCCATCGTCTATGACCGTGGTTGTGACTGGTGCCTCGACCGGCATCGGTGCGGCTTGTGCACTCGATTGTGCTGGTCGTGGGATGACGGTGTTTGCCGGCGTGCGCGACCCTCGGGCAGGGGAGGCGCTTGCTGCGAAGGCTGGCCCATCACTCATTCCGATCATGCTCGACGTCACCGATGAGCGGTCGATCGCACAATCTGCCGAGGTGGTGCAACGTGTTGTAGGCGAGGGTGGTCTTGGAGGGCTTGTCAATAATGCCGGGATCGTGATCGGGAGTCCCCTCGAAGTGCTTCCCTTAGCGCAGCTGCGGAAACAGCTTGAGGTCAATGTGATTGGGCAGATTGCGGTCACGCAGGCATTTCTCCCATTGCTGCGCCGTGGCCGAGGTCGAATCGTGAACATGGGGTCGATTGCCGGACGAGGAACTATCCCACTCCTGGGGCCCTATTCTGCCTCGAAATATGCGCTGGAGGCGCTGACTGATGCGCTGAGAATGGAACTGCAACCTTGGGGGATTCAGGTGTCGATTATCGAACCGGGGGCGATTGCCACGCCGATTTGGG
>JBDTPK010000505.1:0-2979 GCA_039932735.1 Nitrospirota bacterium | reverse complement strand
TCTTCATCGTATCGAGAAACTGCGGCATGACTTCGCCCATCACGAGATGCTCCGGCGCATCGTGACCATCGTGGCCACGCCAGGACACGATCAAGATGCAGGGCTGCTGATAGATATAGTTGAGAGAGATGAGCGTATTCAGCGATGTCCCTAGCCCGGAGTTTTGCATCAAGACGGCAGGAACCTTGCCGGCCATATAGGCCCCGGCGGCCATGGCCACGGCTTCATCTTCGCGAACGGCCGGAGTGTAGAGACGCCGCTCCATCAGCTCCGCGATAATGCCGCCTAGAATTGAATCCGGTACTCCGGTGAAGAAATCCACCCCGATATCTTGTAGGGCTTGCACGAACGTATCACTTTCAATCATCTGGTCGACTCCTCAGCTCTATGCACATAGAAAAACGCGCGCATTATAAGCTATGCCTCTGGACATTCTCAACAAAACAGCGGGAGTTGCGCCTTACGATCGGCCATGGTAGCGTTCTGCCATGATTGGACGGAGACATCACACGGGCCGATACCTTGCCCTGCTGGGGCTTCTGCTCTGTCTGGGCCTCCCCATGACCGCCAATGCGGTGCCAATGTTGAACGATCCGAACGGTTTTCAGAGTCTGATCTGGGGTGTTGCCCTGGCTGCGAGGCCGGACTTGGAAATTGCCAGGGCAGGTCCGCATGTGAACGAATATCAATTGAGAGACGGCCCGCCATCGTATGCCGGAGTCTCGGTCGAAAGCCTACGTTTCTTATCGGTCGACGAGCAATTCGCCCGGGTGACCATTCACTATCAGGGTGAGGATCGACACAAACAGATCCTCGCCTATCTGGAGCGACAATTCGGCTCCCTTGACCGCGTTCCAGGGCAGATGATGCGAGGCCTCAATCAGCAGTATACATGGCGCGGGACCGATACTGAAATCAACGTGACCTACCACGCGAACACGGAGCGGGGGTTCGTTTTTATCGACAGCCGTACCTTGGCCCCTCGGTTCAATGACCGCATCACCGATTCAGCGGAGTAACATGCCTCGCCGTCTCTACACAGACCCTTGGGTTTGGCACGCTCCCCTCAGCTGCCTTTTCTTCTCGCTTATCCTGCAGAGCACCCTGGCATTTGCCGTGCCGATGCAGAACGATCCTAACGGATTCGAGGGGATCCCCTGGGGCGCGACATTTTCGGAATCCGACACCTTCATCAAAATCGAGGACACCGGTAAGTCTCAAACCTATGAACTGAAGACAGGGGTTCCTTCACTTGGCCCAGTGAAGGTCGACTCCATGCGATTCGTAACTTCCGAAGGCCAATTCGCGCGTGTCACAGTCCGCTACCAAAACAAGGCAATCCACGATCAGATTCTTGCCTATCTCCAATCCCTCTATGGCTCGCTCGACCGCACACCGGGACAGATCGCCGCCGGCCCCGTCAAATTCTTCAGCTGGACTGGATTCGAGACCGATGTGAGCCTCCGATACGAGACCGGCACCAATCGCGGCATCATCTTTTTCGAAAGCCAAGAGCTCCGCCAAAAAATGACAGACAGCAATTCCGCCACCGTGTTTTGACCGTCGTCACCCGCCTCCTGCCTGGTCTTTCCGAAGCTATTGACAAGATGGTGAAAAGTCCTGTGTTCACTCAACCTTGACCTCGCCCTCAGCGAGCCGCATACGGCTATCCTTCGAGAAAGCTCCCGCCAATTGCGCCTCAACACCTAACCTCCTCCCCTCTTCTGGTGGGGTCTTTATCCCCTCTCTTTAGGGATTGTTGAAATTTTTGGATACGGTACTCTCATACTATCGCTGGGGCAAAGAGGCCTCGGCAGAGCCACTATAGAACTATAGATTGGAGGCACCGATGAAGTTGAGCCACCCCGTTCTCAAGGTCAACCACCAGAAAGTTCATTCGCTCTTAGATCGGCGCTATGCCGAACGGGTTCCAACTCGATACCAAATCTCCTACGTCGGGAAAGAAGGTGCACGAATCCTTATAGGAGAGGGAGCAATGAAAGACCTCTCCACAACTGGCTGCAAGATCTTGGGTGTGGCCACGAGCTCGCTGGGTAGCCACCTTACTCTGCTCCTAGACCTTGAGGACGGGCAAGTCCCCATGCGCCTCACTGACGTCCTCATTTCCTGGATCGCCAATGACTCGTTTGCCGTTAAATTCCCCAAGCTATCATCAGAAGAAAGGAAGCGGCTGCAATGCGTTATCTGGAAAAATATCAAAGTATCTTCCTTGGATAATCGGCGAACGGCATTCCACATCGTCTAAGCATCAAACCAATGTCATGGAGGAAATCATGCGCCCTGACACCGCCACTTCCGTCGCCGCAGTCGCTGAATTCTCCAGTCGGTCCGAGCGTCGACATGGCAGCCGTACCCCGACACTTTTATCTTCACTCTATTCCTACACGGATTCTGGCCAGATGCTGATCGGTGAAGGTGTCGTCATCGACCTCTCATCGACCGGGATCGGCATTCGCGGGAATCAATTGGTCACACCCGGCATGGAAGTCACCCTCTTCGTCGATCTTCCTGGAATGGAAGAACCCTTCTGTATTACCCAGAGTCGGGTCTCATGGGTTGAAGAATCTCGATTTGGTGTGGAGATGGAGGCCCTGACGCTGGAGGAACAGAATCATCTGCGTTTTTTCTTGTGAACTCACCTCGCTCCTTCAGACTCTGACTGTGGCACCTGAGATCTAGCAGGAACAAGGAGGCGCCCTTATGAAACCAGAGCAGATCGTATCTGGAAGCTGGCTTCAGTCTGTAACGAAAATAGTTGATGAAAGACAAGTCCCACGACCCTCAGTAGAGTTTGGATTATTGTACTCAGCGGAAAACCTTTCCGGCGAGATCATCATGGGCGAGGGCATGGTCACGGATCTCTCGCCTATGGGATTGGGCATTCGGGGGAACGCCTCCGTCACGCTAGGGATAGCACTTACAATTTTCCTCTACCTCCCCGACGGGAAAGATCCACTG
>JBDTPK010000504.1:0-2981 GCA_039932735.1 Nitrospirota bacterium | reverse complement strand
GCCAGAACGTTTTAAGATCAACCCATCCCATCACAAAGTGGGACTAAACACCTAGATCAATCGTGCGTCTCTTCTTTTGTAATACGTTGAGAATCAATCGTTCGTCACCGAACTGATCCGCGACCGCGCGCCCACATGAAACTTTTTCCAGCAGAGTTTCCAGGGCCTTGGCATGTCCCCAGGCCAGCAGGCGGTTCAAGTTCCGGATCTTCGCGTACAGTTCATTGTATCGGTGTGGGCCGATCGCAATAATGCTGTGGGGGCAAATCATCCGAATGTCAGGCGCCATTTCAAGTATGCAACCGTCTGAGATTTTAATGCTGTCCCGGACATTCATTCCGGTGAGTTCGCCTTGGGTGGTGGCGTCGACGAAGACAGCAGCGATGACCAGAGGACCAAAATAGTCTCCTTTTCCGGATTCATCGATGCCGATGCGTTCTACTGTCTGGTGATGAGTTGTGTCCGTCACAGACGAAGGGCCCTAGTAGAAAATATTGGGGAGGCGCGAGAATCTAACAGAGCCTTGCAGGTCGGTCAATTTGCCGAAGCGCTGGAGAAATAAACGATGGATGGGGGTATGCGATCAGGGACGTCATGAAGATTTTACCGCTCACGTTGGTCATGGTGATCGATGTTGCGGCCCTGGCCGGATGCGAAACCCATCCCTATACGGGACGGTTGCAGTTGCTCATGACGTCGATGTCAGAAGAAATGAAAATGGATGTGCAGGCCTATGCTCAGGTGAAGAGCGATCTCAAGATGCGACCGTCTCATGATCCTCGCGAGACAGAACCGTGAAGAGAGTTGCGGCAGGGATAGTCGAGGCGGCAAAGCGGTCGAAATATACTGAGGTGGCGAAACAGCTTCAGTGGGAAGTAACGATCATCAAGGATGACAAGACGGCGAATGCTTTTGCGTTGCCCCATGGCCAAGACGGAAGGAAGGCTAGCCGCCGTCATGGGGCATGAAGTCGTCCATGCCTTGGCCCGACATGGTGCAGAACGGATGAGTCAAGGCCAGCTAACGAATACCATGTTGCAAGTGGTCGGCGCGGCAGGTGGTGGAGGGATGTTGGGGCAAGCGGCGATGGCGGCGCTTGGTGGGGGAGCGCAAGTTGGCGTGTTGTTGCCCTTTAGTCGAAAGCATGAATCGGAGGCGGATAATATTGGGATTTTGCTCGCGGCGGATGCCGGCTATGACCCGCGCGAGTGGGTAGCCCTGTGGGAACGGTATGGGGCAGACTCCGGTGGCGGTGCGCCGTCAGAGTTCATGTCTACGCACCCAAGCCATGAGACCCGCATCGAACATCTCAAGGAGTGGATGCCGGAAGCCATGGCCATTTACCAGGCCAAGCCGTCGTCGCCTGCGGCGTTGTTGCCGGCGTTGCAGTAAGTCGTGGCATAGATATGTGGTGAGCCATTGAAAGTGCAGGGATCCAACCCTATAGTGGTGTGGCGCGAGGGAGAAGACTGGGTGATCGCTCGTAGCGGCGACGCTGCGAGAGGAAAGTCCGGACTTCATGGGCAGGGCGCTGGGTAACTCCCAGGCGGAGCGATCCGACACCAGCACCACAGAGAACAGACCGCCGATGGCCAAGGCGACAGAATTCTCATTCGCACCTTGGCTCAGGTAAGGGTGAAACGGTGGGGTAAGAGCCCACCGCGGTGGTGGCGACATCACCGGCACGGTAAGCGTCGCCCGATGCAAGGCCAAATAGGAAGACATCTGTCGGCTTTCTTCGGAGAGTCGGCGACCGGCTGGCCCGGCCGAGGTCTTCGGGTAGGTCGCTTGAGGTTCGAGGTAACTCGAATCCCAGAGAAATGATCACCCCTGCTTGGGAGCATATCCCAGGCAGGACAGAATCCGGCTTATCGGTCTTCTCCACCGCGCTTTTTTTATCGCTCGACGTAGCTCCCCTTCAGTCACATTTCCTGCGAAGTGTTCGACCTCATCGAGTAAGACGACGGGAACCCTTGTCCCGTAACGTTCCAACAAGGCACTGTCACCGTCGATAGGCACTCTATTCGTTTCGATGTGGAGTTCTGATTGAAGATGCAACAGAATTCGGTACACGACTATACACAGATCGCAGTTTTCACGAGACAGGATGGTGACATGGATAGGCATGGAGGCTCCCAGACCTATCGTACTATTGACGCGTGGAAACGCGTGGTGATAGGATCACACCGTAATCTCCCTGATTTTTCAGAATGTTCTGAGCAATTGTGTGGGTAGTGTCTAGTCTAGATCGGACTGGTTGCAGCGTACCCTATTTTGTGCTGATTCCTCTGCCTAGTTTTTGTTGGCGGGATGGAGGGAGGTTCTGTCATGAAGCTCACAGGTGCTGAGATCCTCATTGAATGTCTCAAACGGGAAGGCGTGAAGACGATTTTTGCGCTTCCTGGTGGTGTCGTGCTGAAGATTTTCGACATGCTTCATCAACAGAAGGATATTGAAGTGGTCTTGACTCGCCATGAACAGGGCGCGGGCCATATGGCAGAAGGCTACGCTAAGGCGACCGGAAAAGCCGGAGTGTGCCTTGTGACCTCTGGACCCGGCATGACGAATGTGATCACGGCGCTGGCGGATGCCTACATGGATTCTGTGCCGTTGGTCTGTTTTAGCGGACAAGTTCCCACGAGCTTGATTGGGAATGATGCGTTCCAGGAAGCGGATAACATGGGATTGAGTCGTCCCTGCACCAAATACAACTTCCTGGTGAAAGATGTGAAGGATCTAGCGGTCACGATTAAGGAAGCCTTCTACATTGCAACGACGGGGCGTCCAGGGCCAGTATTAGTGGATATTCCGAAGGACGTATCGATGGATAAGGCGGAATTTACTTATCCGAGTTCCGTCTCCATCCGTAGCTACAACCCGGTGTATGAAGGGAATAAATGGCAGATTAAGCAAGCGGCCGAAGCCATGACGAAGGCAAAGAAGCCGGTGCTGTATGTCGGCGGCGGCGTCATCTTCTCGGG
>JBDTPK010000503.1:0-2984 GCA_039932735.1 Nitrospirota bacterium | reverse complement strand
AGAGTGACTTGCGTGCCGCGACCATCCGGACGGCGATGGGGAAGGTGATTCTGTTGCCATGCTGGTATAGTGCCGCAGCCTGGGTAATGAGGCGTTTCACTTCTTGTACCTGAGGTGTTGAGAGTGTGGCCATGAGATTCTGGACCGGCGCTGCAATTTCCATGAGGTTCGTATAGTATTCTTCGGCTGAGGTGTAAGACCATTCCGCGAGAAATTCCTGGTCTGTCACGTCGATCAATCCAGCCTGTTGGAACATCTCGGCGAGATCGCCCGGTTTGGCGAGACGAAAGATGCCAGGGGCAGTGGGGTCCGGCGGAGGCAGTTCGACCACTTTCTTGATCGCTTCCATTGACAGGCTGATTGAAGGATTCTTATCGCGCGCAGACCAGACAGCCGCCGCGATCCACCCTCCGGGCCTCAGCACGCGTGCGATTTCAGCGGTGGCCTTTGGAATCTCTGGAAGAAACATCAGGCAGAAGCGGCTGGTCACTGCATCGAACGAGTTCGCCTCAAATGAAAGCGCGGTCGCGTCGCCTGTGCGGAACGTCACGTTCGCGAGGCTTAGCGCCGTGGCCTTGCGCTGCGCGACGACCAGCATCTGCTCGGCGAGATCCAGCCCAATCATACTTCCGTTTGGTCCAACGGTTTGAGCCCCAAGCAGCGCCGGGTACCCGGTACCGGATCCAAGATCGAGCACCTTCATGCCGGATCGGAGCCGCGCGTCGGCGACCAGTCGGTGATTCAGAAACGCCATCTGTTCGTCGAAGAATCGATCCCATTTTTCCCAGCCTCCGGCGACACGGTTCCAGTCCTGCCGTTGACCTTCGATGATTTGTTGTGGTGTCTGTTGCGTCATGTCTTTTCCCCCATTCAGTGTCCCGTGCGCCGGCGTGCCGTGGCGTGAGTTGCTGCCACAATGACCAAGGAACCTCCTGCGGTACGCTACTTGAGCATCTGCAGCGTCTCGCGGAGTTCTCGGACCTCTGTCGCAAACAAGTCTAAGTGTTGGTCTCGTTGCGGTTGATCATTTTTGAATTTCCAGAGGCGCTTGAAGATCGCCCACAACTCTTTATTGTGCGTGACAGCCAGTGCATGGGCCGGTTGCTCGCGCGTCGCCTTTTCCACGCAGCACAAACGGTCGTCGAAGGCGTGGAACTGATTGTGTAAATCGTTCAACGCCTGATCGTAGCCCTTACCGCTTTTGGCTGCCTTCGCGCTGGCTTCCATCATGTTCGTCAAATTAATTAAGGTCTGGACATGGTTGGGGTCTTTCGCTTTTTCCGCGAAATCCTTTGCGTGCGGGTAGAATACATAACTACAGCCGGATAGTCCGACCAGCAGCATTGAAAGTGCAAACAATCCAATCATGCGTTGCATAGGGACCTCCTTGTCATCGTGAATGCCGAGTTGAGATAGGGAGTGAACAGTTCATTCGGCGAGGCGTTGAACGATGCATTCTTATGGATCATGTTCACCATAGCGAGCTTGTTCCTGATCAGACCGATAAGGAGAGGCTTCCCCGTGGGCTGATGCCCACACAGGGAAGCCTGACCGTGTAAAGATTCCCCTTAGACCGTAACGGTCACAGTCTTGATCGCCGCCTTCACCTGGGCTGCCATTTCCTGCGGGATTGAATCCAGTTTATGGCACTGCTTGGCGTGGGTGGCTACCAACTGCATCAGTTCCGCCTCCGACTCGGCCCGAACTTGGAATCCGCAGCCGCCTGATGGTTGGACATCCAGACATCCGAGTTGCTTGTACTCTTTCGCCGCCATGATCTTCTCCTCCTGTATGGTTGGGGTGGACGATACCGTTTCTACTTCTCCCTGGCAAATTCAAACCGATGCGGCACCTCCTTTCCATCCTTGCTGAGCATCCATTCTTGAGTGAAATGATCCTGATCCTGGAAGGTAAACGAAACCTTGTGCATGTGAGGGTCTGTTGGCTGGGCGAGATTGGTGATGTCGATGAAGTTGAAGGCCAGCGTCTTGGCGTCGCCATCAGTCATATTGGCGCGCATGCGCGGCTGGTTCCCGAGTTTGCAGTAATGAGTCAGCATCAGGCTGCCCTTGTCGGCATGGTACATCGTCATCATCATCGGCTTCTGAGCCTTCGTCATCGTTTCCACCAAACTCGTGCCGCCGCCGGTCCACTGATAGGATACGGCCATCGGCTTCCCGTCCGGGTCTTTGCCTTGCCATTCGCCAAGGAGCGAGGCTAGGGGGCCGAAGTCGGAAGCAGTCGAGTTATCAGCCTGCACCGGTTGGAGTGGCATTGCGACAGCGTACAGGATGAGAGAAAGGACGATGAGCCATTTCATGGGGGACCTCCTTCGGTAAGCAGTAGGGCTTGTGGTCAAGCATTTTCTCCAACCTGGGTCAATGCTGCGCAGTCTCCAATGCCTTCCATTGAGTAGAAGAACTCTTCCTTGGCGATCTTTCCATTGTGAACCGTATAGAGACCTGTTTCATACATGGGCATGCGTTTCCCCGCATGTTTAGGCGTGACGTCATACTTGAAATGAAGGATGAAGCGGTCGCTGTGGGGATAGGGCCCGTCGACCGTGACACCGTGGACTTCATGATTGTCGACCCACCATTGATTCTTTTTCTTGATGGTCTGGATGCCCTTTTGGGTCTGATCCATGCCCGGCATGGCGCACGGTTCGATGCTTTCGATATTCGGTGAGTAGAAACGATCGATCGCCTCCTGGTTCTTACCCTGCTTGCACAAGGTGACAAGTTCCTTGCCGATTTCCAATGTTGTCATGATGAGCCCTCCTCGGTTGGTGAGTGTTGGTTCTGGTGACTCGACGTATCGCTTCTGGCTTCGCAGGAGGCAGGATTGCCACGAAGTTCTGTCCCTGCATGAACCGCTTTTCAATTGCGCAAGTGGCTCGGTGTCGCCTGGGCCGACAGGGATGTCGCCCTTCCTAGCAGCCTGTCGGTCTTCTCATCAATTTTGCCTGCACCCCTGCATTGTCG
>JBDTPK010000502.1:0-2985 GCA_039932735.1 Nitrospirota bacterium | reverse complement strand
TGGCGGTGTAGCTCAGTTGGTAGAGCAGCGGACTCATAAGCCGCGGGTCTCCCGTTCAATCCGGGACACCGCCACCAAATTTTCAACAGGTTACGCTGCGGCCACGACCAACGTCGCAGGTGTCTGCGCCACAAGTTTATTCACACCCACTCCTGCCACACTATCGAGGTGAAACTGACCCAGGATTTCTTGCTGTGCCTTCGCCGCCGCATCACAGGCAGACCCGAACAGCCTAGCAGTCCACCCGATTGCACCATAGACTGTTGGCCAAGTTCTGTGGACAATTGCATGTGGCAGGTAGTGATCGCGAAGTCCTCACGGGTGAGGGATTATTGAGCTGGAGCAGCGCGTGGTGAAAGGGACGACGCATTAACAAGAAGGCTGCTATGGGACCAAGCGGGCAACCCACTGATTCCGTACTTCTTGCGGGAGGCCTCGTTATGAACGTAAGACTCGTGTTGGTGCTGTTTTCACTCTTGTTTCTTGTCTCTTCTGTCTATGGACAAAGCCCATGTGCCGAATGTCTTAAAGCGGCTGAACGAGAGCTGAAGACATGCCTCAATAATGCCATAAGCGCAGATGATAAGATTTCTTGTGATGAGCGTCGGCAAGCGGGAATGAAGGCCTGCGTGAACGGTGAATGCGCGATTGAAAGAGGCGAACGTGATAAAGGAGATGATAGGACCGCTCAACAGACACTGAATCGGCTTGGCCTCACACCCTACACACCAACAAAAATCGAGTGGCTCGCATTAGATGTGAGATCCCGGCTTCCACAGTTTGAGAGAGCAGACAAGTCATTTGTTCTGTCCGTTTCTCAAGAGGCTCCCGAGACACTCCTGATCTCTGTAGAATATCTTCCGACCGTGAACCGAGAAATGATGAACAGTGCAATTGATTCTACCCGGAAAGTAATCCTGATCACGGCAAAAAACTATGGTTGGGACAAATGGGTAAAGATTCGGGAGCAGGTTGAGATGTATTCGTCGAAAAAATGAGCTTAGGTTCTAACTCCACGTGCAACACTTCCGGCCAGAATTGGCTAAGGTGTTGCCATGAACACGAAACCGTATACGCACGTAAATTTCGAAGAACGTGAAACCTTGCGCCTGGGGTTAGCCCCAGGTCAGTCATGACCCTTGTGGATTGATCCGACTCATGTGCCACCGTGGCAATGGCGGAAGAGAAACTTTGAGACCGGCATCGTCGGGCCAGGCGCCTGACCGAGACCTCTTATGGGCGATCTGTCTGCTTTGATTTCCTGGCAGGCTTGCTGGACTTTCGTGGAATCACGGCACCAGATTTGATGACGAGTTTTGAGGGATTCCTGGCACGTCGTTTTTGCTCTCGCTTCGGTGCGGGCTTCGCCCTCCCACCAGACGGGATTTTGTTCTTGGGAGTGCGTATTCTCACAGCTCGCTTCTTGGTTTTAGACGGCGTCTTGTTCAGGGAATCCAATGTGCCTTTTATGCCAGCTTGGGCGATAGATACGGCCTTGTGGACATTATCTAGGATCTTCTTGATACCCATGGCTCATCATGCCAAATCGGCGCGACTTTTGCTAGTCCAATCTAGGTCTCAGTGCTGAATCTTGCTTCATTACACTCCGTCGCAATCCCCACTCGCAACGATTATGAAAAATCACAATCTATCGAGGGACCGAAAGAGGATCCCGCCTACCTCTCTGTTCGGTTACAATTTGCAAACTACTTTTGTGCGGTCTTTGGTAGTTCAGCGGTGTGAAACCAACTGCAATATCCGACGGGTCCTGCCCGCTTTTACGGACTCCTGGTTACAGCTCATCATGGGCCAGGAGGGGTGGCATGAGAAAACAGGGAAATTTTCATCGGAGTACAAGCAGGACGTCGTGACGATGCTCGACGCCCCCGGTGTGACGGTGACTCAGATCGCCGCAGATCGTCCAGAATCGCACGTTCTCGACTGTCCCGCCAGTCGCGCTCTTTCGCCCTCTGCTCCATAGAGGTTCTGACCCCTGGACAATCATAGTAATCCCGCGTAGCTTCTGACGGTGGCCGCCACTCCTCCTAAACACTTCTCGATGATCCGCGAGTTTCACTTGGCCGACTTTCTAACCCTGGCCAACGCCGCAAGCGGGCTCGGGGCAGTGCTGTTCAGTATGCTGTACATGGGCAGCCAGTCGCCGGCATATATCTTCGCCGCCACAGCCATGACGCCGGCGGCTCTAGTTTTCGACTGGCTCGATGGCCGTGTTGCCCGATGGCGGCGCAAGAATTCGGCAATCGGGCGCGAGTTGGATTCGCTGGCGGACATCATCTCCTTTGGAGTCGCTCCGGCGGTGCTCGGATTCGCCGCCGGCATGAGCGGGGGGTGGGACTGGGTTGTACTGATATATTTCGTCTGCTGCGGAGTCAGCCGACTGGCCCGGTACAATGTGACCGCCGAGAGTCTATCGGCAGGCAAGGACAAGGTGGCCTATTTCGAAGGCACCCCCATTCCCACGACCATGGTGTTGACCGGCGTGCTAGCCTTCGCCGCCTGGCAGGGCCGGCTGGGCGAGAATCTGTACTGGGGAGCATGGACACTCGGGCCTTGCGACCTTCACCCGTTATCCTTGATGTTCGCCCTATCCGGTACCTTGATGGTCAGCAAAACATTACACATTCCAAAAGTGTAGAGAAAGTGGAAGAGCACGTTTGCGCGAGAATGCCTCGGCGAATGTTGCCAGCATCAACACACTAACGAACCGCTCTTTAGCAGGATGCTGAAAAAGTCCACCAGCGGCGTTCTCGCGTCGCTCAGAGGCTCAACGTCGAGGGACACCCCTCGGATATTCGAAATACTGAGGGGCTTATCCGTTCGCCAAGATTCATTGCAAGGGCGAGCGGTTTCACGAAGTGCGGTCCGTACCTCTTCGCCTCCTCGCTCACTGCGGCCTTTCTGGGCGGTCTTTTTGAGCATCCTGAGGTTATTCTGGCTTCAGCGCCATACGGAAAATTCCAACCA
>JBDTPK010000501.1:0-2997 GCA_039932735.1 Nitrospirota bacterium | reverse complement strand
TTGTGCCGCCCTGGTCCGATGTCGAGCTGTTGCGCCTCGCCGCGAGTCTTGAACGGAGCAGTGAACATCCGCTGGCTACTGCAGTGGTGGCGGGAGCGGAAGGGCGGGGGATCGCCTATGCCCCGGTTGAGCAGTTTCGTTCGCTGACGGGGAAGGGAGTGACCGGGACAGTCGCCGGGCATCGCGTGGCTATCGGGACTGCGGCATTTTTGCAAAACGACGTGGGTGTATCTGGCCAGGGCCTCACGCCGTGGGATGACGAAGCGGCCTCCCTTCGTCATGAAGGGCAGACGGTTCTGTTTGTGTCCATCGATGAACAGGCTGCCGGTCTATTGGGCGTAGCAGACCCGATTAAAGCCTCGACTCGTGACGCAGTGCAGGAGCTCAAGGCCGAAGGCCTTCGCATCGTCATGGTGACGGGAGATCATCGCGATACCGCAGAAGCCGTGGCTCGGCAACTCGGTATTGAGGAGATCATGGCTGAGATCTTGCCGAATAAAAAGGGAGAGATCGTTGCGCACCTCAAGTCGCAAGGTCGCGTGGTGGCGATGGCCGGCGACGGGATTAATGATGCCCCGGCCCTGGCGTTGGCCGATGTCGGGATCGCGATGGGAACGGGGGCGGACACGGCCATTGAAAGTGCGGGGATGACACTGGTGAAGGGAGACCTGCGAGGGCTGCTCCGTGCGCGCAGGCTGAGTCAGGCCACGATGCGGAACATTCGGCAGAATCTCTTGTTTGCCTTTCTCTATAACGTGATCGGAGTGCCGATTGCAGCCGGCGCGCTCTATCCGGTCTTGGGGATACTCTTGAGCCCCATGATCGCCAGCGCCGCCATGACCTTCAGTTCTGTGTCGGTCATCACGAATGCCCTCCGGCTGCGTCATCTGGAATTGTAAGTGCGCCTTCGACCCACGCATGCTAGGCTACAACCGTTTGTCGTCAATCGGGTAAGGGCTGTTTTCAGAAAGGACCGTGGCGTGCTTCGACTCAATTTCACATTGCGAATTGTGATCGGGCTCTGTGTGTGGGGCTCGACCGTCTGCGGAACAGTTTTGGCCGAGAGTCGCGTGATTCCTGTGGCAAGCGGAGGTGAACTCCAGGCGCAGGTCAAGGTGACTGCGACCAAAGTGATCCCTGCCGTCGTCAGCATTGCCTCCACGGTGATGGTGCGTGATCAGGCCTTCAGCGACGACGCGCTGCCGTTCGGATTGTTCAAGGATGCCCCGTCGCGGCGGCAATATGGCCAGGGCTCCGGGGTCATTGTGTCGTCGGATGGCTATATTATGACGAACAACCATGTCATTGCCGATGCAGTTGATGTGGATGTGATTCTCGCCGACCGGCGCCAATACAAGGGCCGAGTGGTGGCTACCGATCCGAAAACCGATGTGGCAGTGGTGAAAATTCAGGCGACGAATCTACCGACGGTCACATGGGGAGATTCGAGTACACTCGCTGTTGGTGAGTTTGTGCTTGCGATCGGGAACCCCCTTGGGTTGAGCCGCACTGTGACGTTCGGCATCGTCAGTGCCGTCGGTCGCGCCGATGTCGGTGTCGCTGACTTCGAAGATTTCATTCAAACCGATGCTCCCATCAATCCTGGCAACTCCGGCGGGGCCTTGGTGACTCTCAACGGAGAATTGGTGGGGATTAATACCGCGATCGCCAGTCCGAATAGCGGGAGCGTCGGCGTGGGTTTCGCCATTCCGAGCAATATGGCTCGATCCGCCATGCAGAGCTTGCTCAAGACCGGACATGTGATACGTGGGTTTCTCGGCGCCTCGACGCAGGACGTCTCGCCATTATTAAGCGATGTCTTTCGCCTCCCCGATGTGAAAGGCGCGATTGTGACGGATGTGCAGGCGAAAGGGTCCGCCGAGAAAGCCGGACTCAAGCGCGGCGATGTGATCGTGCGATTCGACGGCCGCGACGTGATGGACAGCGGACACCTTCGGAACCTTGTCGCCGCGTCGACGATCGGGAGTAAGCACCGGCTGGATCTCATGCGGGAGGGTAAGCCGTATCAGGCTGAACTAGTTGTGCGGGAGGCGCCGCGTGAACGGGCGAAGAAGAATCAAGCCGCATCGGCCGCAGCTGCCACGGCTCATCCACTCGTCGGCGTTGTCTTTGACGATGTGACGGTACCGCTGGCTCGGCAGATGGATCTGGCTGTTACTAGCGGGGTGGTGGTGACCGACATTGAAGAAGGCAGCCTGGCCGAATCCTCCGGTCTCCAGCCCGGCGACGTGCTGCTGGAACTCAATCGTCAGCCAATACCCAACTTCGACGTATTCCAGCGACTGGCCGATCCGATTAAGCCCTCCGATCTGGTGCTCCTGCTGGTCAATCGGCAGGGGAATGTCATGTACATCCCCGTAAAGGGCGAATAGAAGCGCGCAGGGTGGCCAGGTGCCTCACGTGCTCGCGCAACGCGCGGCCTGAGAAGGAAGGGAAGGGAGCCGCCAGACCATCCTTCTTGCTCGCAGAACGCGCACAATCAGAATGTGCTCGTCCGATGCGCGCAGTGAGGGACAGTCCGGCGTACTCCCTTGGGAGAGGATGTGAGGTATTGTTGAGAAGGCCGCAAGAGGCCCTCGTTGAAGGCGTGCAGTCTGAGGCGACCCGGCCACCCCGCTTTGAGGGAGAGTAGATACGAAGAAGAATGTAAACCCTCTACGGGTGCTCGCTACGCCAGTCAGTTCCTCCCTCCAGCCTGTTGAAAGAAGAGATTCCTACCGAGTGTCCCCCTGCGCGATTGTGACGGCGCTGAGCAGTTCATCCGGGACAAAGAAATTCTCCTCCAGCCGCAAGGCCGTCCGGCAGAGGTACTGCGCCTGATTCCCGGGTTCATTGCCGTCGAACATTCCGAAGGGGGAGGGAAAGTCGATTAATATTTTCTGCGTGGCTTCGATGCCGATCACGGCACTGATGTCGGATTCTTCACAGAAGGGATGCCGATTAATTTGCGATCTCATGCCCATAGGCAAGGCTACA
>JBDTPK010000500.1:0-3002 GCA_039932735.1 Nitrospirota bacterium | reverse complement strand
GAAGTACACCGACAAGGTCAACGACAACAACCCCACCTAAGGTTGATGGTCTGTGTCATGGGCTGACCGGCCTGTAGGGGCCGGTCAGTTTGTGACAATCGAGGGAGAGGGTGGACAGTTAACCAGGTGAGGGATGCGATGAACACAGCGGTCACAGCACGCAAGTACCGGTTCAATTTTCATGGTGTCGAACTGCGATTTTCCACCTCCTCCCAGGCCTTCGTGGGGCCGGTCCTGACATTCTTGCGCCATTTTCCTGCCGAGGGGGTTCCTGGTGACACCGTATTGACGATGCACTTTGAAGCGGTCGCCAGTCGGGCGGATGTGCCGGTGCAAGTCTCCGATAATGGGAAGATCTTGTTTTCCGGTACCCGACCGTCGATGGGCGATTCATTACGCGCACTCTGGCAGTGCGAGATCCTGCAGGATGGGGATCGCATTATTGCCGACTTCCATGAACAAGGGCTGCTGCTGATCGACGGCGCTCGCAGTCTAGTCGAGGGCTATTTTGTCCGGCCGGACGCGATGCATTCGGACGTCTGTACCAGCTTTTTCCACTTTGCGCTGTCGGAACTCTTGAAGCGAAATGGCCTCTACACCGTGCATGCCACTGCGCTTGAATACCAAGGTCGAGGAGTGCTGATTCCCGGTTATAGCGGTCAGGGGAAAACCACTTCATTCTTGTCGTTGCTTCGGTCGGGGTTTCGGTATCTGTCGGATGATTTTCCGTTGCTCCGTGACCGGGGCACCCACATGGAATTGCTGGCCTTTCCCATGAAGATCGACGTCACGGATCGTACCATTGAGTTCTTTCCCGAACTGCGCAACGCAGCGCCAGGAATTTTGCAGCAGGGAATCTGCAAGAAATTTTTTCAGGCGGAGGATCTGTATGCCGGGTCCATCGGGAATTCCTGTACCCCGACCATGATTCTCTTCCCGCACGTCGTGGATATGCCGCACAGTTCCCTTGAGCCGCTTCCCAAAAGCCGAGCTCTTGAGGCCATCATGCCACAGGGTTTGCTGGTCTACGACCAAGTGGTCGCGCGACGGGAATTTCAGGTCCTGTCACGGCTCGTGCAGCAGGCTGACTGCTATCGCCTGCATTTTGGCCGAGACATCCTCGATCTGCCCAAGCTGATTTCGCCGTTGTTGGAGCTGCGCAAAAGCGCGTAAGTCTTTATGGAGTGTGAGGGTATCCATGGGTGTCTTTGGCCATTCAACTTGATCCAGGGAAGCCGATGAGTCGGTTCGCTCTCGTGAGGCCAGGGGGTCATGAGGGACTTCAACCAATAGAAAGGAGGTGAGGAATAATTGAACAACAGAAGAAAGAGTCCTATACGGAACCCGTGTTGGTCGTGCATGAATTGTTGCGCGACATCACTGCTCAGCAGTCGGGTCGTAAGTATTCAGACTGTAAGGCGTCGGACGGTTTCAGTGTCTGCAACTAATCTTTCGCCTTGTTTGAATGGGCAAGAACGGTTGGTCACGGATAGGCTGGCTAGACCAAGTCAGCCAGCCATCCCAACCTCTGTGGAACTCATAGCATTCGATGAATGGGAATCCCATGGCGATGATTGAGGGCATTCAATGGTTTCTGGATCGAGTAGCCGAATACGTGTTCGCGTCCTTTCTCTCATGGCCGAATTTTCTGGATGCCCTTAGACAGATCCCCGGGGTCTTCACGAACTTCTCGAATGGATTGGCTTGGCCGTACCTGCTTTCCAGTCTGGTCCTGGCCGGGATCATCTATGTACTTGCGAAACGGAGAGGCATGCTAGCGGCTACGTCGTTTCTTGAGTTTGTCTTTCCATCCCGTCTCTATCGCCATCCTTCGACGCGGCTCGATTGGCGGTTTGCTGCGATCGATCTCTGCTTTACGTTCTTGCTGTATGCCCCCATTATGACCGGGGTCGGGCTGCTTGGGGCGAAGGCCATGTCCGCGGTGCTCGTTGGGCTTTTGTCCTGGGAACCGCCACGAACCCTGTCTCCGATGGCCATCATCGCTGCGGCCATGGGGTTCCTTCTATTGCACGACTTCATCAACTACTGGGCCCATGTGATGTTCCACAAGGTTCCGCTGCTCTGGTCGTTTCATCAGGTGCATCATTCTGACGAGGTGCTCACCCCTGCGGCGGCGTATCGTATGCATCCGGTTGAAATCATCAGTTTTGCGGTCCTGCAGGCTCCGGCAGTTGGGCTGTCCGTATTCTTCTATCAGAATATTCTTGGCCGTGATCAGCAGATCACCATGATTTTTGGTGTCAGTATTGTGGGTTTCGTACTGGCACTGTTGGGCAATCATTTGCGCCATTCCCATATCTGGTTTTCGTATGGGCCGGTACTGAATCGGCTATTCATGAGCCCGGCCCATCATCAGATTCACCACAGCATCGATCCTCGGCACTTGAATAAGAATTTTTCCGTCAAGCTGGCCGTATGGGATGCTCTCTTCGGCACGCTGTACAATCCCCAAGGGCCCGAGACGTTGCAAGTCGGTCTGCTGGATGCCGATCCGCGTGATTTTACGACGGTGCAAAAGCTCTATTTTCTTCCCTTCGCAAAAGTGGCGAAAGGAGTTCTTTCGTTGGTACATCGAAGAGGATGATGCAGCCGCAGCTGTCTCGAAATATGTCCCGCGCTTCATTTGCATAGACCCAAGCCGCTGGGCGAGTGAGCCCAGCACGGCTTCCTGAACCGCAGCTCTTGATGTGGTGCGCAAGGACTTCCCGTTCTGACGTAACCCGCAGCTGTATTCGAGTAGCTGCGCAAACCGGCATGAATTGGCCTCTGCTGCTGGATTTAGTGCGGTACCATAGAGTAGGACTATTAGGTTATCGGACAATCAGTACTGTCTGTGCTGATCTGGTCCCCCAGGACTCGCTCGACGCACTTCGACAAGGCACGCTGGCGGGCACGCTTCTGAATCGAGCTCTGGCAGGCGAGCTGGTCTAGCAGGATGCTGAAAAAGTCCGCCAGCGGCGTTCTCGCATCGCTCAGAGGCT
>JBDTPK010000499.1:0-3003 GCA_039932735.1 Nitrospirota bacterium | reverse complement strand
CTAGTGGCACAGGATTTCGCTGTGCAAAGGACGCCGTCTAGCAGGATGCTGAACATCACCGAGCCAGCAGATACTCAACCCGCTCAACCCTCACCACCGGCATAATGATGCCCACGCCTTCTTCATCATGCGAAAAATCATAGACAAGGCATTCCTCGGGTACGAGCCGCCCCACCATAGCAATCTCAATGTCGATTTTCCCTCCGGCATCAAGCCGTCGGCGGAAAACTTCACTGGTGCTTGGATCAGGAATCACGACGAGATTACTCGGGGCTTCTTCTGGTTTGAATCGAACCACACCCCATCTGGGCGACGTAAAGATCGGCCCAATAGCCAGGCTAAACCCGCCGGTCATTGGATCGTAGCGCGAGAGTTCCGCTGACCACAGAAAGACCACCGTCCACTGGAGCGCCTCCTTCCCTTCACGCTTCGCATCCCGTTCCCGATTGAGTGTGAACAACCGCCCATCGAGGCCAGAATCGTGATGGCCATGGCCGTAGACCAGACCCCAGTTCGGAGGGCTTCCATCCAGGGCATCAAGAAACTGTTCAATGGGATGAGGGTCGATCAGGATATGGCAGTCCGGAGGCAGAATGGCAGACAGATCGTTGCGCGCTATTGTCAGGAGCGGTCTCGTACCGATGGCGTCTTCAGCCCACCCTTCTCCAGCCGATCCTACCGTTAGGAACAGAACGGCGATGGCGCAGAGAGCCCTCATGGGACGAGATCACTCCGTTGCGATAGTGCAGGCTCGCTCAAAACTCGTGCGGAGGGCAGTGACCGCTGGCTGCTCACTCCTCAACACTCCACATTCGACCAACACGGCCAGACGAGGATGTGGATCGAGGCGGCGCAAGGCGTGGCTGGTGAGTCCACCAGACTCAATCGTTTTTCTATAAATACCCAACCACGAATCGGTGACGGCACGCAACCCCGCATCGGTGGGCTTCATCCGACCAAGCTTGACCTGTTCAAGCAGCTTGGTGAGGGGATCGGATTGAGAGATAGCGGCAATGGCGCGCTGCAGAGCCTGCTCCCCGGACTCCATATTCAATTTGTGGAGCAGGAGCCTGGGCCGCGTGGATCACCGCAACTTCCGCAAGCACCTCCACCATTACCTGGCAGCACCCAGCCATCCGTCCCTCCAACCCCAAACGAAGAGATTTGTTTCTCCAACTTCGTCGTGTGGCACTTTGGACAAGCAACTTGCGCCGAACCATACACCAAACGCTCGAATCGATGATTGCATTCCCCGCAGACATATTCGAAAATAGGCATTGATCGCACTCCTTATTCTGAGGGGTATTATAAGGTCTAGCTGGCCACTTCGCAATCAGGTAGGAGCGCTATGTACCAAGAAGAAAAAACCTTCATCCTTCGATTCAGCCTAGAAGCCTCGTTTCCCGACAACTATGAGGGCGAGGAGGAAAACCAAGCCTGGGTGCGAGAATGGGAAGCGAGGATTAAACCGGATCTGCTTAAGACTCTCTTCGAATCGTTGCGTCAGCACCAGTCTTGGCAGGCGCACGTGCGCAATCGCGGGAAATCTCCTGCCGATGAAATTGAAATCGTGCTCGCACGGGATTTTTCCACACCCCAAGGATTCAGCCTGTCATCATGATGCTCCATCCCCTCGGTCTCTACCTCCACATCCCTTTCTGCCGGCAGCGATGCGACTTCTGTTGCTTCTATCTTGAGATCCATCGCGAGAGCCGCGCTGAGGCCTTTGTTCGTTCCCTCATCCATGAGATCGGACTGTCCGCGCAGCAACATGTTGCCCCACACCGCCCCATCCAGTCCGTGTACTTCGGAGGCGGCACACCAACAGTCCTTGCCACGACTCAGCTAAACGCAATTCTGTCTGAGATTCGCTTACATCTCACCCTCGACTCCGACTGTGAAGTCACTGTTGAAGCACACCCCTCCACAATCTCCGAGCAAGATCTCGTACGACTACGTCAGTCCGGCGTCACCCGCATGAGTTTCGGCGCGGAATCGATGGAAGATGGCGACCTCGCCAAAATCGGACGGCCCGGCGCCGTCAGTGAAACCGTCACGGCAGTGACTCAGGCAAGAGCCGCCGGATTCGCCAACATCAATCTTGATGTGATGTATGGACTCCCTGGCCAATCCCTCATGAGCTGGCAACGGACCCTCACTCAATGTCTCGCGCTGGAGCCCACGCACCTGTCCTGCTATGCCCTCACAGTCGAACAGGGCACGAAGTTCGCCTCCAATGTCCAGCGCCAACACAGTCTGTCACCGGATGAAGGCCTTCAGATTGAGATGGACGAGGCTGCGCAACGAATGCTCGCCGATGCAGGCTATGAGCGGTATGAAGTGTCGAACTATGCTAGACCGGGATATGCCTGCCGGCACAATCTGCTCTATTGGACCAATGGCGAATACCTTGGATTGGGCCCGAGTGCACAGTCCTATCTGGACGGGACCAGATTCGGCGACGTCGCCGACCTCGCCGCCTACGACACGTCGCTCGCTGCAAGCCGCCTCCCTATTGAAGATCACACCAAGCTCTCGGAGAAGGAGCAACTCCGCGACGCCGTAATTTTTGGATTACGCCTGATTCGAGGCATTCTCTCACAACATCTTCATCAGCATGCTGCAAACTACGGGTATGCAGCCGTCACCGCACGATTACTCACACAACAGTTGCTCGAAGAAGACGGTGAGCACAGCAGACTCTCGGCACGAGGCCGCCTCCAGGCAGACACCATCGCCGGGCAGTTGTACTAACCGACTGTGGAAAAAGTCCGCCGGCTTCACTCTCGCATTCTTCAGACCCTCAACGAGCCTCGGAATTCTGAATCACTGACGGGTTTTCCGTTCGCCAAGATCTATCCTAAGGGCGAACGGCCCGCACAACGTGCGATGTGTACCTCATCCAACCCGTCACTCCCTACAGCCTTGCTGGGTGGATTTTTTGAACAACCTCCGAGAACAGAGACGCCTACTCACCATGACGACCATCTGACTCCATGTAGA
>JBDTPK010000498.1:0-3005 GCA_039932735.1 Nitrospirota bacterium | reverse complement strand
GCCGTCTTTGCGGACGGCTGGGCGCTGCAACAACTCTGGCTCTTCTGGGTAGCCCCGATCCTGGGGGGTGCCATCGCCGGCGTGGTCTATCCCTTCATGGCCGGCTCCCCGGCGAGCAGCCCGCCGACACGCGCAAGCAAGTCAGCGCGCTAGCCGCAAGACCTACGGCAGGGCCGGCACATCTTGGGCACAGCGAACACCAACATTCTGGGCATGCTCGGTGGGATCGTCTTTCGTGCGAAACGAGGCGCGGAGCCGGTAGGGATTATTGAGATAGGAGCCCCCCCGTTGGACCTTTAGAGTGCCTTCAGCCGGCCATCGCGGCCCGACTTGTCGCAGCGGAAAATCCGCGAGTTTAGTAGAAGCGCTCAAGAATCATGTGGGGTAGGAGGCTCGGTTCATCGCCATGACGTGATGGCGAATCAGTCAAGGGAAGCCCCCAATCGCTCCTCTGCATAGCGCCATTGACGATCGCGCTCATCTTGTTCATCCGTGGGCCATTTTGCTAGGATGCGGCGACTCTGTAGGGCTCCCATGAAGATTGCAACTTTCAATGTCAATTCTCTCCGCAAGCGTTTGCCGATCGTGCTCGGCTGGCTTGCTCAGCACAAGCCGGACGTCGTCTGTCTTCAAGAAACCAAGGTTCAAGACAGCGAGTTTCCGCTGCTGGCATTGGCGGAGTCTGGATACGACATCACCTACCGGGGGATGAAGTCCTATAACGGGGTCGCGATATTGAGCCGGGAGAAACCGGAGGCAGTGGCATATGGATTTGATGATGGAGGCGACTCTGAAGACGCGCGGCTCTTGCGCGTCGTGATCAAGGGTATCCCCATCGTCAATACCTACGTGCCGCAGGGCTTCGAGATCGACTCACCCAAGTATCAATACAAGCTTGGCTGGTACGATCGACTCCGGAAGTATTTTGAGAAACATCTATCGCCGAATACACCGGCTATCTGGTGCGGTGATATGAACGTGGCTCCGCGGCCGATGGACGTGCACAGTCCGGAGAAACATCTCAAACATGTTTGCTATCACGAGGATGCGCGGCGGGCCTATGAGAAGACGTTGGACTGGGGATTTCAGGACGTGTTCGTAAAGCTCTATCCGGACCGGCAGCAATATACGTTTTGGGATTATCGAGCGTCGGGGTCGCTGGAAGCGAATAGAGGTTGGCGCATCGACCATATTCTGACGACGGCCTCTCTGGCGGAACACTGTGTCAGGGTCGAGGTGGACGTCGAGCCGCGGCGAGCGAAAGACCCCTCAGATCATACATTCCTATGGGCGGAGTTTTCGGTCTAACCACGAGCGCAACGTCCACATCTGCCAAATTCTGGCGGTTCGTTAGATCGCCCTCACCGACCGAACTGGCTCAAGAGTTCGGACGAACCAATTACGCGGCATTCAGGACCCGCTGCTTCGCACGCAACGTGGTCACGCGATTCTGCTCAATCAATGGATCGAGGACCAGTCCGCAATTGATGCAGCGGAGTACCGGAGCCTTCTGAGAGAACTCCGGTCGCCACTCTTGCACCATCAGCCCTTTGCATTTTTGACAGATCATTGTGCTCACCTCCATCTTTCATGTGTTCCAGCCCCGGCAAGTCGGCCTTTCACGAAGCGAACTCTACCATTGCAAGATTAATAAGTTGTTAAATGGCAGTTAAAACTCTCTAATGTCTATACATGACGACATGCATGATGTTGCGGTGGTAGGTGCCGGCGCCGCGGGTCTGGCAGCCTCGATTTTCGTGGCAGAGGCGGGAGCGAAGGGCGATCGCCAGCAGAGAATTGTGTTGTTCGATGGCGCGAAGACGATCGGCGCTAAGATTCTCGTGTCGGGAGGGGGTCGCTGTAACGTCACGCACGATGTCGTGACCGCCATTGATTTCTTCGGCAATCGCCGAATCATCAAGAATGTCCTGGCGGCGTTTCCCGTTGAGCAGACCGTGACGTGGTTGGTCTCGTTAGGGGTTGCGCTTAAACGCGAAGAGACCGGAAAGCTCTTTCCGGTGACCGACAAAGCACGAACCGTTCTTCACGCATTGGTCGATCGCTGTCATGCTCTGGGCGTGGTCATCTATCCAGACCATCGCGTGACAGATATCGTTCCCCTCACTGGCTCAGAGGCCGGATTTGTTCTGCACCATGTCCATGGAACCGTGCAATCGAAGAAAGTCATTCTGGCGACTGGAGGGCGATCGATCCCCAAGTCGGGGAGCGATGGATTCGGCTACGAGCTGGCACGACGATTGGGGCACCAGGTGACGGCCACCGTTCCGGCCCTCGTGCCGCTGCTGCTCAATGACCGGATGTTTCACAAGACTCTCTCTGGGCTCTCACATCACGTCGAAATGACCACTGTGGCGCAGGGTCGCGTCGTTGACCGCAGGGCTGGGAGCTTACTCTGGACACATTTCGGCATCAGTGGGCCAGTGGTCCTGGATGCGAGCCGCTTTTGGACACTTGGGCATGAGCAGGAGGAGCCCGTCGAGGTCCATGGAAATTTCTTGCCTGGTCAAACTCAAGAACAGGCGAAAGCGTGGTTTATGGAGCAAGGGACGAAGAATCCGCGGCGCTCATTGCAGAAGACATGGGCGCAACAGGTTCCGGAGCGGTTAGCCGAGGCGCTCTGTTTTCACATTGGATGTGATCCCAAGACGGCGGCGGCACAACTGCCGCGAAAAGACCGAGATCGTCTGCTCGCTGTGCTGACCAAGTTTCCATTCCCAATCACTCACGATCGGGGCTGGAACTATGCCGAGGTCACTGCCGGTGGCGTGCCGCTCGAAGAGATCAACTTTCGGACGATGGAATCCAAGTTGGTGCCGGGCCTCTATCTGATCGGAGAGATACTCGATTGTGATGGCCGGATCGGTGGGTTCAATTTCCAATGGGCCTGGGCGACGGGATTTCTGGCCGGCCGGGGGATCGCGCCCTGTAGCCAGTCACACCACCAGTCGTAAACTGTTGAAGCGTTCCCTCCAGGCTAGCCGGGC